>JAIXOZ010000133.1 GCA_027486495.1 Comamonadaceae bacterium
GTCGAAAATATGTTCGACAAAACGTATGCCTTCCGCGAAGGCTATCCCATGCCAGGGCGTGCCCTGCAACTGGGTGTGAAAGCCAGCTTCTGAACGGGTGCTTCACCATGAAACACATCACCCACATGGCCTTGACGCTCTCCATGACCGTACACATGAACATGGTCATGGCGCATCCAGATGGCGCCGTGAAGACCGCACCTGAGCAGGCTCAAACACAAGCGATCGTTCATGTTTTGAAAAAACAGTTTGACAAACCCCAGTCGCCACTCACCGTCACGCCAGTGGCTGTGGAAGGGGATTGGGCTGTCGCGGGCTGGTTGCAAGACGTGCGCGGGGGGCGTGCGCTCCTCAACAAGCGGCATGGCCAATGGGTGATCGTGGTTTGTGGCGGCGACGGCTTGCGCCAAGCGAACACGCTTGCTCAAACCGGCATGAAAGCCGCGGAAGCCCAGGCGCTGGCCATGAAGCTGCAGGCCGCAGAAAGCCGTTTACCCGCAGAAACTCTTAGGAAGTTCTCTTCCTTCGAGGGCATGTTGCGAGTGGATGGCGGCGCACACGGTGCACACGGCACGCACCCCAAGCATTGAGCAGCAGGCCTTTGGCCAGGCCAGCCACAACGGGTGACTGACCTGGCTTCTGAGCCCTGCTCCCAAGACCCAACGGGTCACGAATTCAACAATCCATGGATATCAAAATGACATTTCATATTTCTCGTCTCTCTCCTGTGGCGCTGGCCACATTGGCGTTTTGCAATACGTGCGTGCAAGCCCAAACACAGACCATCGAAATCACGGCAGACAAAGAGCGTTATGCGCCAGCGTTGACACAGGCCGCGACACGTTCATCTGTGCCTGTGGAACAGGTTCCGCAGAGTGTGGTCAGCATTCCGCGCTCGATCATCGAAGACCAAGCCAGCAAAACGGTGTCGGATGTGTTGCGCAACGTCAGCAACGTCAACGAGATTGACCCGCGCGACAGCAACAACGTGGGCTTCAAGATCCGCGGCTTCAATGCGGCCATGGTGGTTGACGGCGTGTCCGTGCCCGGCTGGTTCCAGAACCAGGAAAGCTTGGTGGGCGTGCAGCAAATGGACGTGATCAAAGGCCCTGCGGGTGGCCTGTATGGCAGTGGCCAAGCCATCGGCAACTATTCCACCGTGGGCGGCACCATCGCTGTGACGACGAAAGACCCTGAAGCCAAGGCTTATCGGGAAGTGGGTGTCAAAGGCGGCAACTATGGACGGCGCAATGCGCATTTCGATGTCAATCAGCCCTTGAGCGAGGCGTGGGCTTTGCGCATCAATGGCGAAACCGACCGATCTGACAGCGAAACCCAGGGGGTGTTTTTCCGCAAGACCGCTTTGAACCCCAGCCTGGCCTGGTCGCCTGACGCCAAAACCAAAGTGGTCATCAAGGCCCGCATGTTGGACAACAGCACGGTGGATTATTCGGGCTTGCCCCGCGCCAGCGCGAGTGCGAATGAGCCCGCGGCAGGTTTGTCGCGCAGCACCTTGGTGACGGCGACAGGTTTGCCCGACACCACCCAAAAATCACGCGGCCTGAATGTGCAGTGGACGCAAGTTCTGAACGACGACTGGACCTTGAAAGCCTTGGCTGCACACAGCACGGCTGAAGTGGATCAGCGTGGGGTGTTTCCGTTTCCTTATGGTAAAGATAGCCTTTTTGGCAGTGGGTTTGGATCAACGGTGAATTTATCGGGTCTTCGTTTGTGGGAGCAATTGACATCGAACACGGTTCAAGTCAGTTTGGCTACTTTGCTTAAGTCCGGGGAGGCATTGCACCGCATCAGCTTCGGGCTGGACAGGGATGAGACACGCGATGACGCCTTCCTGGCATTTGCAACTTCTCCTTCATTTGCGCCAACGGATTTGCTGAACAGTGCACGTCCTGCTTGGGGTGAGCCCGCCGTCCCTCCCATGGCCAATCAGCAGCAAAACCGCAGCACCTCCACCGTGGCGTATGTGCAGGATCAAATTCAATGGGGCCCATGGCATTTGCACGGCAGCTTGCGCCACACGCGTACTGAGGCCACAGACCAATACCTTGACGGGGGCATCAACAACCAAAAAAGCACGAACAACAAAGTCACGCCAAGGGTGGGGGCTGTCTTTGATGCCAGCGATGTGGTGTCCGTGTTCGCGGGCTACAGCGAAATGTCTCGCGTACCGTTTGGCTCCTTGTTCAGCGCGGCGACCAAAATGGAAGAGGCCGAACAAAAGGAACTGGGCCTGCGCATCAAGGGCTGGAATGGCCTGAGCGCCACCGTCGCCTTGTTTGACATCCAGCGCAAGAACGCCGCTGTGGCTGATCCGGTCAATACCGGCTTTTCCGTGCAGACAGGTGTTCAGCAAGCCAAGGGTCTGGATCTGGACCTGCGCTGGCAGGTTTCGCCATCGCTGGCCTGGATCGCCGCATACACCAATCAAACGGCTGAGATCACCCAAGACACCAACGCGGCCTGGGTGGGCAAACGCCTGTTCAATGTGCCTGAGCAAACACTGCGCGTAGCCGCCCGTTACGACGTGCGCCAAGGCGATCTGACAGGGCTTGGTTTGGGCTTGGGTGCCTCGCACCGTTCTAGCCTGGCAGGGGACACCAGTAACACCTTCTTCACACCGGCAGTCACCTTGGTGGATGCACAGGCCAGTTACAAACGTGGCGGCATGAAGTACAGCGCCAGTGTGAGCAACTTGCTCAACAAACAGTACTACGCGCCCATGGCTTACTTTGGTGGTGGGCAAGTGGCCCCCGGCTTGCCCCGCACTTTGGTGCTGGGTGTGACCGCGCAGTTCTGATTCATCCACCCTCTCACGGCGAGGGCATTCGCAAGAATGGCCTCGCCCAATGCACCATGAACCGTCGCTATTTTTCCCGTTTGCTGTCTTGGCCTTCTGCGCTGTTGGGGGCCTCTGCAGTCTCCATGTCATCCGCATCAGCCAAGCAGCCCGCTGCCGTTGCCACGCCTTCCAAACAAGCGGCTGATGAGCACCATTTGGCCGCCATGGACCGTTATGCGCCCCTCATCGGAGGCCCCAAAATCACCATTGGCATGCTGGTCTATCCGGGCATGTTTTTGCAGGATTTGGTGGGGCCATTGACGGTGTTCGAGGCCCTGATGAACAAGGAAATCCATTTGCTGTGGAAAAACCTGGAGCCTGTTGGCAACGAGAGTCCAGGGCCTGCAGCGTTGATCCCCGTCAAACCGACTACGACCTTTGACCAATGCCCCGAACAATTGGATGTGTTGTTTGTGCCGGGTGGCATTCCAGGTACTTTCACCATGATGGAAGATCCCGAAGTTTTGGCGTTCCTCAAAGCCAAAGGCCAGACGGCCCGTTATGTGACCAGTGTGTGCACGGGTTCACTGATTTTGGGCGCGGCTGGTTTGCTCAAGGGCTACAAGGCCACGTCGTACTGGGACACACGAGACGTGCTCAAAGAGTTGGGAGCCATCCCCAAAAAAGGACGCATTGTGGTGGACCGCAACCGCATCACGGGCGGTGGCGTGACCGCCGGGATTGACTTCGGCCTGAAGTTGGTGGCCCTGCTCAAAAGCCGTGTTTATGCCGAGGCCGTGCAGCTGTA
>JAIXOZ010000143.1 GCA_027486495.1 Comamonadaceae bacterium
TTGATGAACTTGTAGCCGCCTTGCCAGTTCCAGAACATGGCCGTGGAGTTGAGTGGCGCGGGGGCCACGGTCGGGTCTTGATGGTTTTGCGCAAAGGGCACGCCCACGGTCAATTCCACACCCACATAGTCACCCGCAGGCACTTGGCCACGCACGGCGGTATTGGTGGCGGTGGTGCCATTGCGGCAGGGGCCGGTGCCGTTTTCAAAATCGATCAGGGCCACGTTTTGGTGCTGCCACATGCCGTCTTGTGCCAGTTGCACTGGCACGGCACTGCCGTCTTGGCGCAACAACCTCACCTCGCTCACATACATGCGAAAGTCGCTGGGCGTGATGCTCGAACGTGTGGTGCCCACGCCGTCGTAACGCTGGCCGCAGGCAAAAGGCTGGCCGTTGATTTGCGCCGCGAAGTTGAGCGACACCTGCGTGGTTTTGGGCGTGCTGGGCACTGTGCTGCAAGCGGCCAGTGCCAGGGCTGCGGCTGTGAGGAAGAGTTTTTTCATGAGGGTCTCCTGGTGGGTTTCAGTGTTGATGTGTAGGGCTGGCATTGCCTGAGCGGGGTGTTTGCACCCAAACGTTCACACGCCGTGTGCCAGCCTTTTCAAAGACCAGCTCCAGGTCGAAGCGATCGCCGTCTTTCAGGGGCTGTTTCAGGCCCTGCAGCATCAGGTGGTGTGTGCCCGCACCGCCGTGGCGCATGTTGACTTCGGTGCGCGCAGGCAGCTCAATGGCGGGCACTTCACGCATGCGCATGACTTGCCCGTCCATCTGCATCTGGTGCAATTCCACCCGCTCGGCCACCGCGCCTTTGGCCGCGATCAATCGATCAGCTTGGCCGCCCCGGTTGCGCAGGCCTTTGAAGTACACACTGCCGTTGCGTGTGCCAGCCAGGCTGGGCGTGGCATAGGGATGGTCGATCACCAGATCGCCTTGTTTGAAGTCGTGGGCGTGGGCTTGACTGAGCGATAAAGCCAAGAAGCCCATCAGCAATCCGCCCCCAATGAAGCCCCAGCCAAAGCCGGTTTTTTGGATGCACTGCCACTTCGAACGCATTGCGTTTTTCATGGTCGCCCCTTACGCAGCCATGGCAAACGGTGTCGCGCTCGCCCATGCCGTCGCGATGCGGGTGCGTGGCTGTTTGCGCTCGGGCAACAGGGTGTTCAGTTCGCGGCACACGGTTTCGAAGGTCGAATCCACCACGCGGGCCATTTCCTTGAGCGTGGGCAATTCTTTACGCGGCACCTCCAACACGCGGCCATCGGCTTGCTTGCCCAGAACGGTCAAGAGATGGGCCAGGCGCTGAACAATGGGGCCTGTGCGCAGCCGATGCATGTCACACGTCTGTCGCTGCTGCTGCAAAAAACCTTGGGCCATGGTGGTGTAACGCGCCAGTTCATGGGTGACTTCAAGGGGCTGCGCTTGTGCGGCCACCAAGGCCACGACAGAAAATGCATAGGGCTCGGCACACAAGGCTTCCACGCCGATCAAATCACCGGGCATGGCCAACTGCACCAGGGTCTGGCCCTCCAGGCCTGCGCGCTCGAGCTTGAAAACGCCTTGTGTCACACGCCACACAGGGCCCACGGCGCCTGCCATCAACAAGGTATGGCCTCGACGCACATCGATGGATTCGATCACCGGAATTTGGGTTAAATAGTTCATTCGCTGCTCCTGACTGAATCAGGCTTTTTCCCGCCCCGAAGCGGAAAAAGCCAACAACAGGCGGGCTGGGCCCGACCTGCAAGGTCTGTGATCAGACGCAGGCAGGTGGTGCGCGCGATGGCATCGCCCAATGCAGGGCGAATGGTGTGAAGGTCAAAGCGGCCACCGCCAACGCGGGTGGGGCTTGTGGCAAGGCAGGCCACTCAAAAGGGGGCGATGGCGGGACCATGCGGTCGGAGGACAACACGCACAGCGCGCAATGGTCCACCACGGCCATGCCGGGTTTCGTGGTGTCTCCCGAGGGCGCATCGGCTGCACTGCGCGGCGTACCCGCAGTGGTGCAAATTTCCATCCATGGCACCTGGCTACCTTGGCTCCAGGCGTGCGCACGCGAGACCGTAGGGGCCAAAGCCCCCAGCAGCATCACGCACAGCACCAGCAGGCTGAACCTGCGCAGTTGAGCTGTTGTCCAGGTCATGGGTTCGTCAAAGCTTCAGGCGGTCCAGCTCAGTGCTTGTGCATCTGGCCTGCGCCATGGTTCATGGCCGGTGCAGCGGCCGTGCGGGCGGGCACTTTCAATTCGACCGATTGGCGCTTGCCATCTTTGCCTTCCACCACCAGGGTCACGGGCACGGTGTCACCGTCTTTGACTTGGCCTTTCAGGTCCATCAGCATGACGTGGTAACCGCCGGGCTTGAGTTCAACCGCTTTGCCTGCAGGCAAGGCCAAACTGGGTACTGCGCGCATTTTCATGACGCCGCCGTCCATGGCCATCTCGTGCACCTCGACCACACCAGCCACCGGCGACTGGGCCGACAGCAGTTTGGCATCTTGCGCCGATTGCAGTTGCATGAAGGCGCCGGTGGCTTTTTGCTGGGGCACAGTGGCGCGCACCCAGGCGTCTTTCACAGTGACCTGCGCTTGCGCGGCCAAGGATACGGTCATGGCCAGAAAAAGGGCAGACACAGACAAAGTGGGACGGAACATGGATCACTCCTGGTGGTTATCGAACAGATGAAGGGGCAAAACAATACGCTCGGCAAACCCCATGAAACGGGGCGCACAGGCACTGGGGGTGTGCCGAAACCGACTCAGCCCCCCTGGGTTTCAAGGGGCGGTGTTTCAGGCGAAAAAGACGGGGGGTGCGCGGGCTTGCCAGGGCTGCCCCAGCAAACTGGCCAGCCGGGCAGCAGGCAGTGGCTGCAAAACATGCGACAAGTTGCCCGTTGGCAAGGGAGCAAAGATGTCGGCCAAAGGGGGAGCGATCAGGGGCAGGCAAGCAGGGCAGTCGAGCGCGGTATGTGCTACCACGCCATCCACATCAGCACCTGCAGCGTCTACCTGCACCAGCTTCACGCCGCCAATCGCGCTGCAAACCAAGTGCACGGCTTCGGTCTTGACCAGCGGCGAGGCCACGGCCACCCCCACAAACAATGCAAACCACACCAGCACGAGGCGGGTGAGGGATGGGGCATTGCGCAGGGTTTGCAGGCTGAACATGACTTTAATTATGGCACTTCAGCGCAGCTGGATGAGACTGCAACGGCCAATTCGTCCCCGATATGAAGCGGTATCGGTATTTGCAATGCCCACAGGCTCAACGTCCGGTGGTGTCATTTTGTGGGTCGCTTTGGGTACGTGACTGACTTATCCAAAACACTTGTCTACAAATTTAATCATTTCTGGTTATTTATTTTAATAATTAAAAATCATCGATTTGATATAAGATTTTAATATCATTGATTTCTTCTGGAAAATTTTCACTTTCCATGTCGACCCTCAAGCCATGAACCCATTCAACACATCGCACCTGCAACTTGCGCATGCAAAGGTCAATGAAGAAGAGACGACCGTCGAAATGCCCTTTGGTCCCGGCCAGTCGCGCGTACTCAAGTCTGTTCGCGTATGGCACATACAGCACCAATTGTTGATGACCAACAAAAAAATGGAAAAGTTGATTGCCCAAAGTTCCACGGATTCGGATGATCCTTGCGGAAGTGTTTTACGCCAACTGCGCACCCAACAAGGACTCGAAGCCTTTGTTGTGGCATCCACAGCCTGTATCACGACTTGGCAACTGTACGAGTTAGAGACTGGCAAAGACAGCTTGTTTTACACGCCAGGTTTGCGCCACAAAGCGGCCCAACGCGTAGCAAGCATTTTGGGCAGTGATTGGGACCATATCTTGGCGGACTGTGCAACAAAGAAGGCGGTATCAGGCAAGGCAGCACGGCTGCATTTGCTCGATCCCCTTGCATCCCCCTCGCTTTTTGAGCCCATGCTTCCAGTGCCTGTCTCGGGTTCACCACGGGAAATGGTGCCGCGCCAAACTACCAACACCACACCCTTGTCTTTTGCCGCTTTTCTTCGTGTTGCAGATATGCAGGACAACACAGCGCCCAGGCCTTGACGCGGTCAAGTCAGCGACGCGCTTTGCTGATCCTGCGGGTTAAGCTGCTGGTCTATTGATCAACTCAGGAGTCACCCATGCTCACACTCAGCGGCTTTTCGGCCAGCAATTACTACAACAAAGTCAAATTGGCCTTGCTCGAAAAAGGCGTTCCGTTTGAAGAAGAATTGGCCTGGCTCGGTGCCACCGACGCTGCCGCCAGCCCCTTGGGCAAAGTGCCTTACCTCAAGACCCCCGATGGTGCGGTGTGCGAGTCAGCCGTGATGCTCGAATACATTGAGCAAAAGTATCCACAAAACCCCCTGTTACCCGCCGACCCTTTTGCCGCTGCCAAAGTGCGCGAATTAGCGCTGTTTTTAGATTTGCACTTGGAGTTGGTTGCGCGCAACCTCTACCCCGAAGCCTTTTTTGGCGGCAAGGTGAGCGACTCGGTCAAAGAGAAAGTCGGCGCGCAGCTTGAAAAGAACGTGGCCGCTTTTTCCCAATTGGTTCAATTTTCCCCCTTTGTGGCAGGCAACAACCTCACTCTCGCGGATTGCTCGGCTGTGGCACACCTTCCCTTGGTCGCAGGTGCGACCAAGGTCGTTTATGGGCGCGACTTTTTGGCCGCTTTGCCCGTTCGCGACTACCTGAAACACATGGGCGAACGGCCCCACATGCAAAAGGTCAATGCCGATCGCAAAGCCAATATGGAAGTAATGCTGGCACGCATGAAGGCCAAGTGAATGCAAACGCTCCGTTGACTTGCATCAAAGCAGCAGGCGAAGCCAAGGTACAAGATGAGGTGATGAACACACCCATTCGTCTTTATCGTGATCGCCTGTTGCACGAGCAGGCCCAACTTCTTGAGCGCATCGCTTTTGAGCGCGGTGGCGTGATCTCACAAGCGGCCATGGCGGCGAAAAAAGACGTCAACGACTTTGACACCCACGCCCAAGTCATCACCGAGCGAGACATCGAGTTCGCGATGAGCGCGCACGAAGCGGCCGAATTGAACGAGTTGGACAATGCCTTGCAGAGATGGGATGCCGGCCGATATGGGTTCTGCACGGACTGTGCAGCAGCCATTCCTGTGGCGCGGCTTGACGCTTACCCGGCGGCCTTGCGTTGCGTGACTTGCCAGGAAGCTTTTGAAACTGCCCACTGAAAGCCAAGTTGACGAGCGTCTCGGTCAACCCCCAACTGACCAGTTGCCCTCGTTGTCAAGGCCTCACTGGCTTTGATCATTGACAGCGGGTACGGACTTGGGGTTAATCAGCGGCACGTCTTTTTTCGAGCGCACCTGACCAATAGGTACTGAAGTCTGTCCTTTTTGGGTGGCCAAAATATCGGCCTCGCTGGGGTATTGACCCAGTAACCAATAATCAAAAACACGCCTTGCGATAGGGGCAGCAGCAGCCGCTCCAAAACCTGCATTTTCGACGACCAAAGCCAAGGCAATTACAGGGGCCTCAGCGGGCGCGTAAGCCATGTACAAGGCATGGTCACGCTGGTATTCCGACAATTTGGCCGCATCGTATTTGTCTTTCTGCCCGATGGTCACGGCTTGCGCGGTACCGGTTTTGCCTGCACTGGTATATGGCGCGCCTGAAAACACCCGTTGCGACGTCCCAGAGGTCACCACACCTGCCAAGCCTCTGCGGACCACTTCGATGTGATCGCTCTTGTAGCCCAAACCCAAGGGTGCGTGCGTATGCACCTGTGCTTGTGTGTGGGTGAGCGCTTCTTGCGTGGCGGTGACCACATGGGGTTTGAATTGCATCCCACCATTGGCGATGGTGGCGGTGGCCGAAGCCAGTTGCAACATGGTGAAGGTGTTGTAACCCTGACCAATGCCCAAAGAAATGGTTTCGCCTCCAAACCATTTTTTCTGCTCCGGCCGTTTGAAGTAATTTTTCTTCCAGTCGGTGCTGGGCAAAATACCGCGCACCTCGCCTGGCAAATCAATGCCGGTGATCTGACCAAAACCCAAAGGCTTCATGAAGTCATGGATCATGTCCACCCCCATGTCGTTGGCCAACGAGTAGTAATACACATTACTTGACTTCACGATGGAAGTCTCCATATCCACCGAACCCAAGCCCGCATCGCCATGACTGCGAAAAGTGTGGCCGCCGTATGTCCATGAACCCGTATCGTTCACGATGGTGTCAGCTTTTCGTTTGCCCGTGGTCAATGCCGCCAGGGCCATAAACGGCTTGTAAGTCGATCCTGGCGGGTAAGTCCCACGCAAAGCCCGATTGAGCAATGGCTTGTCGATCGATTCGTTGAGCATTTGCCAGTTCTCAACGTCAATGCCGTCCACAAACCAGTTGGGGTCAAATGTTGGCTTGCTCACAAAGGCCAACACGGCACCTGTGTTTGGATCCAGCGCCACCAAAGCACCACGCCGCTTGCCAAACAGGTCTTCCACCATTTTTTGCAACTGAATATCGATGGACAACACCACGTTTTGTCCCGGCACGGCGGGACGGTTGAACAGACTCCGGATCGCCTGACCACCGGCTGATGTCTCGATTTGGTTGATGCCGGTGACACCGTGCAATTCGCGTTCGTATCGTTGCTCCACGCCCAATTTGCCGATGTACTCAGTACCCCTGTAATTGGACGTGTCATCGTTTTCTTCGAGTCGCTCTTTGTCACGTTGGTTGATGCGCCCGATGTAGCCGATGACATGGCTGGCCAACTCGCCATAAGGGTATTGCCGGAACAAACGGGCTTTGATCTCGACGCCCGGAAAGCGGTAGCTTTGGGCACTGAAGCGTGCCACTTCTTCGTCCGTCAGACGGTTACGAATGGGCAGCGAGTCAAAGCTTTTGGATTCTTCACGCAGTCGCTTGAAGCGGCGTCGGTCTTTGATCTGGATGTCAACCAGCTCGGCCAGCTCATCAATTGTGACCTCCAAGTCTTTTACTTTGGAAGGCGTGATCTCCAAGGTGTAAGCCGAATAGTTGCTGGCCAACACAAGACCGTTGCGGTCCAGAATGTTGCCCCGAGGCGGTACGGTGGGCAAAATCGCGGTCCGGTTGTTTTCGGCCTGCGACATCAGGTCATCGTGCCGGATCACCTGCAAATAAACCAAGCGCGCTGCCAGCAAGATGAAGGACAGCAAAACCACCCATTGAATCACGACCACACGGCCTTGGAATCGATCAATCTCGGCGCGTGTGTCGCGCATCTCCGACAACGAGGACATGTTCCATGTCATGGTCAAAGCGGCCGAATGTCATCGCGCTCAAACGCACGGCGTTGTGGGGCCAGCAGCAAAGCGCCCACGACGGGCCACAGCACAGCCTGCAAGAAGGGGGACGGCAATTGACTCCAAGAGGGCCACGCATCGTCAACGATCAGCCGAGAGACCCATTCGACAACCGCTGCGGCCAAGAAGAGCGGCAAAGTTTGCAAAGCCTGCTCGCGCAAAGGAAACCACAACAAACGCCGTTGCGCCAAGGTGGCCAGACCGGAAAGCACCACATACGACAAGGCATTTTGACCCAGCAAGGCCGATTCATGCACATCAAGCGCCAGGCCCAGCATAAACGCCAGACTCAGGCCCACACGACGAGGCTGGTGCACGGTCCAAAACACCATCACAACGGCGAGCACATCGGGCAACCAATACCAGCCCAACAGACCCAACAACATATGAAGTAGCAAGGCCAGCAAAAAGGTCAATGCAATGAACTTGGGATTGGCGGGCAACAGGAGGGGGCGACCAGCGGGCATGATCATGGCTTGGTCCTAGAGGCTTGCTCGCCGGGTAAGCCCGGTTTGCTGTTGGCGGTCGACTTTTTACCGGTCGCTGGATCTGGCGCCGGGGGAGCCGGCCAATCTTTCACTGGCAAGACGACCAGCAGGTGCCGTCCACGCTCGGTGGCCATCGGCTCAGCGTGAACCCGTGCAAACGTTGACTCCACTCGGCGGTCGATGCGAACAACTCGCCCAACATGCAAGCCTGCGGGGTAGACCCCATCGATACCGCTGGTGGTCAAGAGATCGCCATTTTGAATGTCCATACCCGATGGAACGAACTTCAAATTCAACGATCCGCCCAAGGTGTAGGGGTCTCCGCTGGCCACATGACGGCTACCGGTTCTGGTGTTCATGACCGGTATGCTTTGGTCTCGGTCGGTGAGCAAGGTCACTTCGCTGACTAAAGGGTAGACACGTGTGACCTGCCCCACAACGCCCGCCGTGTCGATGACAGCAGAGCCTTGAACAATGCCGGAGAGTTGGCCCCTGTCCACGACAACGCGTCGGGTGTAAGGGTCGGCCGTGTCGTACAGCACCTGAACGGCTTTGACAGGCCCCGCCGTCTGAGCACGCAAATCCAAGAGCTGCCGCAATTGGGCGTTTTCCCTTGTCAGCTGTTCAACCTGCTGCAGACGCTGGGCTTGCGCGATGGTACGGCTTTGAAAAAGCTCTGCAACATCCTGCGCATCTTCCAAGTTGTTCAAATATTGAGCGGCAGCATTGACCGCTTGAACCGGTTGCAACGACAGCCATTGCAAGGGGGCCAATACAAGCGCCACGCCAGAGCGCAATGGCTGCGATATCTGCAACCGATGGTCGGCCGCCATCAATAAAATGGCCAGCAGCCCCAGAAGCAACATCTTTGAAGTGGCAGACAGGCCCCGTCGAAAAATCGGCGGTGTACTGCGTTCAAGCGTATCCAGGGCCATGGTTCAATTGCACCGGATGGTTGAGAGTTGGAAAAATGGGGTTGCAGCCAAACCGCACCCGTACCATTGTTATTCGCTGGTGAAAATGCTGCCCAGTTGATCCATGCGTTCCAGCGCCATGCCGCAACCACGCGCCACGCAAGTCAGCGGGTCTTCGGCCACCAGCACCGGCAAGCCGGTTTCTTCAGCAAGCAAGCGGTCCAAGTCGCGCAGCAAAGCGCCACCGCCCGTGAGCATCATGCCGCGTTCGGCAATGTCAGCACCCAACTCGGGCGGGGTGTGCTCGAGCGCAGTTTTGACTGCGGAGACGATTTGGTTGAGCGGGTCAGTCAGTGCTTCCAGAATTTCGTTGGAGCTGATGGTGAAGCTGCGGGGCACGCCTTCGGACAGGTTTCGGCCCTTGACTTCCATCTCTTTGACTTCGCTGCCCGGGAATGCCGAGCCAATGTTTTTCTTGATCGATTCTGCCGTGGGCTCGCCAATCAGCATGCCGTAATTGCGTCGGATGTAGCTGATGATGGCTTCGTCAAACTTGTCGCCACCCACGCGCACACTGCCTTTGTAAACCATGCCGCCCAGCGAAATCACGCCCACTTCGGTCGTGCCACCTCCAATGTCCACCACCATGGAGCCCGAAGCCTCAGACACGGGCAGGCCAGCGCCGATGGCTGCAGCCATGGGTTCTTCGATCAGGTACACCTCGGATGCGCCTGCACCCAAAGCCGACTCACGGATCGCACGGCGCTCGACTTGGGTCGAGCCGCAGGGCACACAAATGATGATGCGGGGACTGGGGCGGAAAGTGCTGCGGGGGTGCACCATCCGGATGAACTGCTTGAGCATCTGCTCGGTCACAGTGAAGTCGGCGATCACGCCATCCTTCATGGGGCGGATGGCCTCGATGTTGCCAGGCACTTTGCCCAGCATGGCCTTGGCTTCGTGGCCGACGGCTTGCAGGGTTTTTTTACCCTGAGGACCACCTTCGTGGCGAATGGCCACCACTGATGGCTCGTCGAGCACGATGCCCTTGTCACGCACAAAAATCAGGGTGTTGGCAGTTCCCAGGTCGATGGCCAGGTCGCTGGAAAAATAACGGCGGAATGAAGAAAACATTCGAAAATCCTTAGGGGCTGCGACCGATCCACGAAAAAGCCTGAAATGGATGGGCGCAACAATCAAATCTTGAAGGTGATGCAGTCTTGTGCAAATACAGCCCTTGACACTGCAGCAAACACAGGATAATAACCGATCCCCCGGCCTCGGGCGTGCTTAGACGTATTCCCCGGCTTGGAAAAACAGACCTAATCAACTCTTTTGAAACCATGTCCCTGACCCCGCAGGATATTGCCCGGATCGCGAACCTCGCCCGTCTGGAACTCAAGCCCGAAGAAAGCGAGCGCATGCTCACGCAGATCAACGGTTTCTTTGGCATCGTTGAAGCCATGCAGGCGATTGACACCACGGGCATCACCCCCATGGCCCATCCCGTAGCCGCCATTCAGGACATCACGCTGCGCCTGCGCCCCGATGTGGCCAGCGAGCCCAACCAACGCGATTTGAACCAGCAAAGCGCCCCCGCCGTCGAGCGTGGCCTGTTCCTGGTTCCCAAAGTCATCGAGTAAACCATGAGTGATCTGCACAACCTCAGCGTGAAAGCGCTGGTCAGCCTTTTGCAAACCAAAGAAGTCAGCGCCGTCGAGGTCGCCACGCGCTTCCTGGCCCGCATGGGCGGCAACCCGCACAACGCGTATCTGGACATCGACAGCGAAGTGACGCTGGCCCAGGCCCAAGTCTCAGATGCCAAACTGGCCAATGGCACCGCCGGACCGCTCGAAGGCGTGCCGGTCGCGCACAAAGACGTGTTCGTCACCCGCGACTTCGCCACCACTGCAGGCTCGAAAATCCTGAGCGGCTACCGCTCGCCCTTTGACGCCACCGTGGTGCAGCGCCTGCGCACGGCGGGCATGGTCACTTTGGGCAAGCTCAACTGCGACGAATTTGCCATGGGCTCGGCCAACGAAAACTCGGCCTACGGCCCAGTGCAAAACCCCTGGGACATGGCCCGCGTGCCCGGCGGCTCGTCGGGCGGCAGTGCAGCGGCTGTGGCCGCTGGCCTGGCCCCGGCCGCCACGGGTACTGACACCGGCGGCTCGATCCGCCAACCCGCCAGCTTTTGCGGCATCACCGGCATCAAACCCACCTATGGCCGTGCCAGCCGCTACGGCATGATCGCCTATGCGTCGAGCCTGGATCAAGCTGGCCCCATGGCCCGCAGCGCCGAGGACTGCGCACTCTTGCTCAGCGCCATGTGCGGCGCGGACTTGGACCGTGACTCGACTTCGCTGGACATGCCCACCGAAGACTTTGCAGCCTCGCTCAACAACTCGCTTGAAGGCCTGCGCATTGGCATTCCCAAAGAGTTCTTTGGCGAAGGCCTGCACGCCGATGTGCGCGCCGCCGTGGACGGTGCTTTGCGTGAGTACGAAAAGCTGGGCGCAAAGCTGGTGCCCATTAGCCTGCCGCGCACCGAGCTGTCGATTCCGGTTTATTACATCATCGCCCCGGCCGAAGCCAGCTCGAACCTGAGCCGCTTTGACGGCGTGAAGTTCGGCCACCGCGCCAAGGACTACACCGACCTGGTGGACATGTACAAAAAGACCCGTGCCGAAGGCTTTGGCAATGAGGTCAAGCGCCGCATCATGACGGGCGCTTATGTGCTCTCGCATGGTTATTACGACGCCTACTACCTTCAGGCCCAAAAGATCCGCCGCATGATTGCGGATGACTTCCAGAACGCGTTCAAGGAATGCGACGTGATCGCTGGCCCCGTGGCCCCATCGGTGGCCTGGAAGTTTGGCGAGAACGCCAACGACCCGGTGGCCGACTATCTGGCCGACATCTTCACCCTGCCCGCCTCGCTGGCGGGCTTGCCCGGCATGAGCGTGCCCGCAGGCTTTGGCGCGGGCGGCATGCCCGTGGGCCTGCAACTGATTGGCAACTACTTCAAGGAAGCCCAGTTGCTGAACGCTGCACACCGCCTGCAACAAGCGACCAATTTCCACCTCCAGAAACCAGCGGGGGTTTAAGACCATGAGCAAACTCGTCCAAGGCTACGAAGTCGTCATCGGCTTCGAGACACACGCCCAACTCTCGACCCAAAGCAAGATTTTCAGCCGCGCCCCGACGGCGTTTGGTGCTGAAGCCAACACACAAGCCTGCGCGGTGGACATGGCCCTGCCCGGCACATTGCCCGTGATGAACATCGGCGCTGTGGAACGCGCCATCGAGTTCGGTCTGGCCATCAACGCGCACATTGCCGAGCGCAGCATTTTTGCGCGCAAAAACTACTTCTACCCCGACCTGCCCAAGGGCTACCAGATCAGCCAATTCGAGATCCCGGTGGTGCAAGGCGGTGAAGTGTCCTTCTTTCTGGAAGTGGGCAAAGAGACCGTGCGCAAAACCGTGCGCCTGGAGCGCGCCCACCTCGAAGAAGACGCGGGCAAATCGCTGCACGAAGACTCGAGCTTGGGAGCGTCCATCGGAGATGGACGGGGCCAATCCGGCATTGACCTGAACCGCGCTGGCACACCGCTCTTGGAAATCGTGACCCAGCCCGACATGCGCAGCAGCGAAGAGGCTGTGGCCTACGCCAAAGAGCTGCACAAGATCGTGACCTGGATCGGCATCTGCGACGGGAACATGCAAGAAGGCTCGTTCCGTTGCGACGCCAACGTGTCGGTGCGCAAGCCCGGTGCTGAGCTGGGCACCCGCCGCGAAATCAAGAACCTGAACAGCTTCAAGTTCATGCAGCAGGCCATCGACTACGAAGTGCGCTGGCAGATTGACCAAATCGAAGACGGCCACGCCATCCAGCAAGCCACCGTGCTGTTCGACCCCGACACGGGCGAAACCCGCGCCATGCGCACCAAGGAAGACGCCGCCGACTACCGCTACTTCCCCGATCCGGACTTGCCACCGCTGGTGATTGGCCGCGACTGGGTGGAGCGCGTGAAGGGCGAAATGGCCGAGCTGCCCCGCGTGATGGCCGAGCGCTTCGTCAAAGACTACGCCCTGCCCGAATACGACGCCACGCAACTGACCCAAAGCAAAGCGGTTGCCGCATACTTTGAAGCCACGGCCAAGGCCTGCGGCCAGCCCAAACTGGCCAGCAACTGGATCATGGGCGAAGTCTCACGCCGCCTGAACGCCAGCGAGTTGAGCATTGAACAATCGCCGGTGAACGCTGCGCAACTGGCCGCCCTGATCGGCCGTATCAGCGACAACACCATCAGCAACAACGCAGCGCGTCAAGTGTTTGAAGGTCTGTGGAATAAAGAAGGCCCCTCCGGTAGCGGCGAAGGCGAAGTCGACGCCATCATCGAAGCCAAAGGCCTCAAGCAGATGAACGACACCGGCGAGTTGGAAAAGATCATCGACGAGGTCATGGCCGCCAACCCCAAAAACGTCGAAGAGTTCAAGGCTGGCAACACCAAAGCTTTGAACGGCTTGGTCGGCCCGATCATGAAAGCCAGCAAGGGCAAGGCCAATCCGGCGCAGGTGAATGCGCTGTTGATGAAGAAGCTGGGGTAATCATGGATTCGGCGATCACTGAAGTGCCTCGGCTTGTCCGTGATCTGTACAAGGTGGTTTCTGAATTGGAGCGATTATTTGCGGCCCAGAATAAAAAATTCACACAAGATGGCCATTTGGTGGGGAGTTTAGGTGAAGTTCTGGCGGCTCATATGTATGGCCTTGATCTCCACCCAAACTCACACCCCGGTCATGATGCAATCGGGCGAGACGGACGACAAGTTCAGATCAAGGCGACACAGGGCCGCAAGGGTGTCGCACTGCGCAGCGAACCCGATCACTTGATCGTTCTGCGCATCGAGTCAAATGGACAAGCTGAGGAAATCTATAACGGGCCGGGAAGCCTCGCCTGGAAGGCTTGCTCATTTGGAAAGAACAAGCCTTCAAATGGACAATATGCTGTGACCTTGTCAACGCTGAAAAAGCTGATGGATGCAGAGGTACCAGATTCTTTGCGCTTGCCCAAACTTAAATAAATCCATCGCTCAGTAGATACCGCGTCCCCCGCTCCGTCCCCGTCTGCACCAACACCCCCATCTCGCACTTCGCCGTGAGTTCGCGCCAAGCCGTTGCCCGTGACACGGCACAGGTTCACGTATTTCTCGGTGCGGATGCCGTTGGCAAATCAGAGAAGTCAGCCGATTTGCAGCAAAGCCTTGATCTTGGCGCGGACATCCTGAAGCACTTCTTCAGGCACCGCGCCTTTCTTTTTGCCTTGGCGAACTCGCCAGTCCAATGATTTGACCTGGTCGGACAGCACAACACCCGGTTTACCGTCGATCAAGGTCTGGACTTCAAAGGGGTAACCTTTGATTTGGGTAGACAGGGGACAGCACACCATCAA
>JAIXOZ010000006.1 GCA_027486495.1 Comamonadaceae bacterium
AGCTACCCCAGTCGGCACTCAAGAGCAAAACCCCGATGAGGGCCATGAAAGACTGGTACGCTTCTCATCCTCATTTGTTTATAAAACGGCCTTACGATCATCCGGGATGCGACACTTAGCTGAGGGGCATGCGCCACCAGCGTGATTTGGGGGTGCGCGACTTCGAGATGTTTTCGTTCATGCTGCGCAGTCAGCGAAAGGACAATTGAGGTCGACGTGTCCAATCCCCTGGAGTCCTTGCTTTTATCGTGAGCGATTGATCAGCGCGTCACAGCCGCACGGGAATCCCCCGCTCCCGCATACGCTCTTTCGCCTGCTGCACCGTGTATTCGCCGTAGTGAAAGATACTCGCAGCCAACACGGCGTCAGCGCCGCCGATGCTAACGCCGTCGGCCAGGTGGTCAAGGTTGCCCACGCCGCCGGATGCGATCACGGGTACGCTCACGGCGTCGCTCACGGCGCGGGTCAGTTGCAGGTCAAAGCCGCTTTTGGTGCCGTCGCGGTCCATGCTGGTGAGCAGGATTTCTCCCGCGCCGTATTCGGCCATTTGCGTGGCCCAGGCCACCGCGTCCAGGCCCACGTTTTTGCGGCCACCGTGGCTGTAAACGTCCCAGCCAGGGCCCATGGGCAAACCATTCGTGCCGATACGCTGCTCGTCTTCTGTGCTGCGGCGCTTGGCGTCGATGGCGACCACGATGCACTGCGCACCGTATTTGGCAGACGCTTCGCGGATGACTTGCGGGTTGGCAATGGCGGCCGAGTTGAAACTGGTTTTGTCGGCACCGGCGTTCAGCAAGCGGCGCACGTCTTCCACTGTCCGCACGCCACCTCCCACGGTGAGCGGGATGAACACCTGGCTGGCCACGGCTTCGATGATGTGCAGGATCACGTCGCGGCCATCGCTGGTGGCGGTGATGTCCAAGAATGTGAGTTCGTCGGCGCCCTGCTCGTTGTAGCGGGCGGCGATTTCGACCGGGTCTCCGGCGTCACGCAGTTCGACAAAGTTGACGCCCTTGACCACGCGACCGCCGGTCACGTCGAGGCAAGGGATGATGCGTTTGGCGAGCATGTTTCAGTGACCCTCTTGCGGTTCGATGGAGACGGTAATGGGCTTGATGTCGGTTTGTGTGGCCGAGATGTACAGATGCTCCAGAACGCCATTGCGCTCGACCACCACAGCGGTTTGGGTTTGCGCAGCCGTTCGCCGGGCTTGATCGGCCGCCCTGGCCATGGCAGCCACCGACCCTCTCAGGCTGCTGCTGCGTGCTTGTTCAATTGACATCATCTGACTCATTTTTCACCCCAATCCAATAAAACAGGCTCTGGCCCACCATTGTCGTACACAGCCCAAGCATCGACGATGGGCTTGTAGATATTCTCAAAATTGCGATAGCCTGATGCAAAGCGGCGTGCAATGACGTCTTCAGGAATGTTATGCCCACCTTGCAAAACCCTTTGACGAACCCGAGCCACCGCCTCTTGAACATTGGAAAGCTTGAGGAAAATCAAGGTCACTCGGTAGCCTGCAGCTTGCCAACGCGCAATTGAATTCAGGTACGCACGACCAGACAAAGTGGTTTCCAGGGCAAAAGATTGTCGCTTTAGAAAACTTTGATCCAGATGTTCAATCATCAGACGACCCGCCTGAAATGCAGCGGTTTCAGGTTCAAATGGAGCCAATCCCGCTGCAATCAAATCGGCATTCACAAACACTTTGCAGTGGGCCTCTTGCGGCAAAAACTCACGCGCAAAGGTTGTCTTCCCCGCCCCATTCGGACCAGCAATGATGAAAACCTCAAGATCAGAATGGGCTTGAGTCATGCATACAAGCTCAAGCGCTGCCAGCCCACCCAGCGCCCGCCCGCAGGCAAGGTGATGGGCGTGAACACCTGCGCGGCTTCGACACACAGCATCTGCTGCCAGCCGTCGTCGGGCATGTCGGTCAGGCGTTTGCACAGGTCTTGCGCGGGGTTCCAGACCACGGTGTTGGCCCAGCTGGGGCTTTGGCTGATGTGCAGGGTCTGGTTCAGCGTCATGGGCTGTGGCCCGGCTTCGTAGACGCAGTCAAATTCGGCGGCAAAGCGGATCGTGTCGGCACCTTGCGCATGGGTGTCGGTGAGCGAATCCCATTCGGGCTGACCGCCCAAGCCTTGCAACGTAGCCTGCGTCACGTCGGGCACGGCCAAATAGGTGTGCAGTGCGCCAGAGAACGCCAGCGCTTGGGCGTCTGTGTTGTGCACGTCCAGCGTCAGTTGCACGGCACCCGGGCTCAGGTCGATGTGCAGCGCCAAGGCAAAGGCTTGAGGCCACCAGGTGCGAGTTTGGGCGTTGTCCTTCAGGCGCAGCGTGAGGCGGGCATGCTCGGCTCCCAGTTCGGGCGCATCGGCCTGCCAAGCCACGTTGCGGGCAAAGCCGTGTTTGGGCAGGCGCTCAGCCATGGGGCCGCGTTGGTTGAACTGCGGAAAGCACACGGGCACACCGCCGCGAATGGCGGCTTGGCCATCCAAAATGCTTTGTGGGCTGAGGTACACCCGCTCTTGCCCGCCCGACACCCAAGACAGCACATGCGCACCGTGTAGCGCCACCCGCAAGCGGTCGCCTTGGGGCAGGGTCAATTCGCAAGCGGGCAGGCCCGCGAACGCGGTGTCGCGACAAGTGGCCTGAGCGCTCATGTGCAATCGCGAGGGGATGGATCAGCCGTTGAGTTCGTCGGCGCGTTGCTGCGCCAGCGCGAAGTCCAGGTCGCCAGAATAAACGGCACGGCCACAGATCACGCCTTCGACGCCTTCGCCCTCCACCGCACACAACTGCTCGATGTCGGCCATGTTGGACAGGCCGCCCGAAGCGATCACGGGGATGGTCAGGGCTTGAGCCAGCTTGACGGTGGCGTCGATGTTGATGCCGCTCAGCATGCCGTCGCGGCCGATGTCGGTGTAGATGATGGACTCAACGCCCCAGTCTTCGAACTTTTTGGCCAAGTCCACCACTTCGTGGCCGGTGAGCTTGCTCCAGCCGTCGGTGGCGACTTTGCCGTCCTTGGCGTCCAGGCCCACGATGATGTGGCCGCCAAAGGCGGTGCAGGCGTCTTTCAAGAAGCCGGGGTTCTTGACGGCGGCGGTGCCGATGATGACGTAGCGCAGGCCGCTGTCGATGTATTTTTCGATCGTGTCCAGATCGCGGATGCCGCCGCCCAGCTGAACCGGAATGTCGTCGCCCACAGCCTTGAGGATGGACTTGATGGCGCTGAAGTTTTGCGGCTTGCCTGCGAAGGCCCCGTTCAGATCCACCAGGTGCCAGCGGCGTGCGCCTTTTTCTAGCCAGGTGCGGGCCATGGCGGCGGGATCTTCCCCAAACGTTGTGGCTTGGTCCATATCGCCCTGTTTGAGGCGAACGCAGTGGCCGTCTTTGAGGTCAATGGCGGGGATCAGAATCATGGCGAATTAAAAAAGACTGAAGGACTGAAAAACGGCAGTGAAAACTTCTCAAGGCTGCCAGTGAAGGAAATTGCGGAACAAGGCCAAGCCCTGGGCCGCGCTTTTTTCGGGGTGAAACTGGGTGGCAAAAATATTGTCGCGGGCAATGGCACAAGCAAAGCGCCCACCGTAATCGGTTTCGGCCGCGCTGTGCGCCGGGTGGGTCACTTGGGCATAAAAGCTGTGCACAAAATAATACCAGCTGCCGTCGTCAATGCCTTGCCACAGCGGGTGGGCTGGCGTGGCTTGCCAGACTTGGTTCCAGCCCATTTGCGGCACTTTGTAGCGGGTGCCGTCGGGCTGAATTTGCCCCGCCAGATCGAACTTGACGACACGGCCGGGGATCAAACCCAAGCCCGGCGTATCGCCCTCGTCGCTGTGGTCCAGCAGCATCTGCATGCCCACACACACACCAAACAGGGGCTTGCGGGCGGCGGCTTCAAGCACAGCGTCCAGCAAGCCCGACTCGCGCAACTCGCGCATGCAGTCGGGCATGGCGCCCTGCCCTGGCAAGACCACGCGGTGAGCATCGCGCACCACTTGCGGGTCAGAGGTGACGGTGACCTCTGCATGGTCCACGCTGGAGGCGGCATGGATCACCGCCTGCGCCACACTGCGCAGGTTGCCCATGCCGTAGTCGACGACGGCGACGCGATTGACGCTCATGCTCAGAGACTTCCCTTGGTCGAGGGGATCACACCGGCTGAACGGGGGTCCAGCTCAAGGGCCGCACGCACAGCGCGGGCAAAGGCCTTGAAAATGGTTTCACACTGGTGGTGTGCGTTGACGCCCTTGAGGTTGTCAATATGCAGCGTGCACAGCGCGTGGTTCACAAAGCCCTGGAAGAACTCGTACACCAGTTGGGTGTCGAGCTTGCCCAGCGAGCCGGAAGTGAACTTCACGTCCATGTGCAAACCGGGGCGACCCGAAAAGTCCACCACCACGCGGCTCAAAGCTTCGTCGAGCGGCACATAGGCATGGCCATAACGGCGAATGCCTTTTTTGTCGCCATTGGCTTGTGCAAAAGCCTGGCCCAAGGTGATGCCAATGTCTTCCACCGTGTGGTGGCCGTCGATGTGCAAGTCGCCTTCGCAAGCGATGTCCAAATCGATCAAGCCATGGCGGGCGATCTGGTCGAGCATGTGGTCCAGAAAACCAATGCCGCTGGCCAGTTTGGCTTGGCCTGTGCCGTCCAGGTTGATGGCGACGCGGATGTTCGTCTCAGCCGTCTTGCGGGTCACTGCAGCGGTGCGGTTCATAAAGAAGCTTTCAGAGCGGCGATGAGTTGGTCGTTTTCTGCGGCGGTGCCCACCGTCAGGCGCAAGCAGTTGGCCAGCAATGGGTGCATTTTAGAAATGTTCTTGATCAGCACACCGTGCGCCTTCAGACCGTCAAAGGTTTTGGCTGCATCGGGCACGCGGGCCAGGATCATGTTGGCTTCGCTCGGGAACGGCGTCACTCCGGGCAAGTTGACCAGTTCTTTCAGCAAACGGGCACGCTGCTCACGCAGGTCTTTGGCTTGCGCGGCAAACACCTCGGTGTGCTCCAGTGCGAACAGGGCGCACTCGTAATTCAACACGCTGATGTTGTAAGGCGGGCGCACTTTGTCGATCTCTGCCACCAAAGCCTTGGGGCCGATCATGTAACCCAGACGCACACCGGCCAGGCCAAACTTGGACAGCGTGCGCATCAAGAGCACATGCGAGTGGCGTGTGATACGGTCTGCGTAGCTGCGGCTGGCAAAGGGCTGATAGGCCTCGTCCATGACCACCAAGCCGCCTTGCTCGCCTTGGGCCAGCACTATTTTTTCGATCGTGTCGTCGTTCCACAGGTTGCCGGTGGGGTTGTTGGGATACGCCAGGTACACGATGGACGGCTTGTGCCGATCAATCGCGGCCAGCATGGCGGCTTCGTCGAGTTCAAAATCGGCCGTGAGCGGCACACCGTGAAAGGCCAGGCCTTGCAGCTGGGCGCTCATGGCGTACATCACAAAGCCAGGCAAAGGGGACAGGATCGAAGCACCAGGCACATCACAAGCCATGGCCAGCAGCGAGATCAACTCGTCAGAGCCGTTGCCCAGCATGATGTCGAAGCCTTCAGGCATGCCAGCGTAACTTGCCAGCGCATGGCGCAATTCGTTCACGCGGCCATCGGGGTAGCGGTTGAGCGCCAAGGCACCCAGTCGCTCACCCAGCGCTTTTTGCAAATCAGCAGGCAATCTGTGCGGATTTTCCATCGCGTCGAGCTTGACCATGCCCACCGAGTCCTGGATGGCATAGGCGTGCATGGACTTCACGTCCTGGCGGATGCGTTGCATCAGTTGGGGGCTCACGGTCATGTCGGCTCTCGCATGGGGGGAACAGGGTTCAAGCGCAATTCGGCGGCGCGGGCGTGCGCTTGCAGGCCTTCGCCATAGGCCAGCTCGGCAGCGATGCGGCCCAGCGGCTGCGCACCGGCTTCGCTCACCTCGATCAGGCTGCTGCGTTTTTGGAAGTCGTACACACCCAAAGGCGACGAGAAACGCGCCGTGCCGCTGGTGGGCAAGACGTGGTTAGGACCCGCACAGTAGTCGCCCAGCGACTCGCTGGTGAAGGCGCCCAAGAAGATGGCACCCGCGTGGCGCAGCAACGGCTCCCAGCGGTGTGGCTCACTGCTCGACACCTCCAAGTGCTCGGGCGCGATGCGGTTGCTGATGGCGCAGGCTTCTGCCATGTCGCGGGTCAAGATCAAAGCGCCCCTGTCATTGAGCGACTTGGCGATGATCTCGCGCCGCTGCATCTCGGGCAGCAGGCGGTCGATGGCGGCTTGCACTTCGGCAATGTAGGCCGCATCAGGGCACAGCAAAATGCTTTGTGCCAGTTCGTCGTGCTCGGCCTGGCTGAAGAGGTCCATCGCCACCCATTCGGCAGGTGTGGTGCCGTCGGCCAGCACCAGAATTTCGCTCGGACCTGCAATCATGTCGATGCCCACGGTGCCAAACACACGCTTTTTGGCACTGGCCACATAGGCGTTGCCGGGGCCTGTGATCTTGTCCACTTTGGGGATGGTGGCGGTGCCGTAGGCCAGCGCGGCCACGGCTTGAGCGCCGCCCACCGTGAAGGCCCGCGTGACGCCCGCCACGTAGGCAGCGGCCAAGACGAGTTCATTGCGCTCACCCCGGCTGGAAGCGGCCGCCTCACCAGATCCGCCCGTGGCCACGCTGCCACGCACGGGTGTGGGCACGACCATGATGATGTCTTGCACGCCCGCCACATGGGCCGGAATCGCGTTCATCAGCACAGATGAGGGGTAAGCGGCTTTGCCACCGGGCACGTAAATGCCCACGCGGTCGAGCGGTGTGACTTTTTGGCCGAGCAAAGTGCCGTCTTCGTCGCGGTAGCTCCAACTTTCTCCCGAGGCCTTTTTCTGGGCTTCGTGGTACTTGCGCACGCGGGCAGCGGCAGCTTGCAGGGCTTCGCGCTGGGCTGCTGGCAAGCCGTCGAGTGCGGCCTTGAGTTCGGCTTGGGTGATCTCCAGCGCCTTCACGTCGCCTGCTTGCAGTCCGTCAAATCGCTGGGTGTACTCCAGCACCGCCGCGTCGCCGCGTTTTTGCACATCGGCCAGGATATCGGCCACGCGCTGCTCGATGGCGGCGTCGGTGTCGGCAGACCAATGCAGACGGGCCGCGAAGGCCGCTTCAAAACCGGCGTCCGCCGTGTTCAGTTGCAAAGGTTTGGCCTGGAGTCCCATGTTCAGTCTTTCTTCACCGCACCCGCAAAAGCGTCGATGATGGCGCGGATCGGTGCTTGCTTGAGTTTGAGCGCGGCCTGGTTCACGACCAGACGCGAGCTGATGTCCATGATGCGTTCGACTTCAATCAAGTGGTTGGCCTTGAGCGTGTTGCCGGTCGACACCAGATCGACGATGGCATCGGCCAAGCCTGTGAGCGGTGCCAGCTCCATGCTGCCATAGAGCTTGATCATGTCGACGTGCACACCCTTGGTGGCAAAAAAATCGCGGGCAATGGTGGTGTATTTGGTGGCCACTTTCAGACGTGCCCCGGTGCGCACCAGCGCGGCGTAGTCATCATCGGCACGCACCGCCACGCTCATGCGACATTTGGCAATGTTCAGGTCCAGCGGCTGGTACAAGCCCTGGCCACCGTGTTCGATCAGGGTGTCCAGACCCGTCACGCCCAAGTCAGCGCCGCCGTATTCCACATAGGTGGGCACATCGCTCGCCCGCACCAGCACCACGCGCACATTGGGCTGGTTGGTGGGCAAGATCAGCTTGCGCGATTTTTCGGGGTCTTCGAGCACCTCGATGCCAGCGGCTTGGAGCAGCGGCAGGGTTTCGTCAAAGATGCGTCCTTTGGACAAGGCCAGTGTGATCATTTCACTCTTTCGATGTCAGCGCCCAAGCCGCGCAGTTTCAACTCCATCCGGTCGTAGCCACGGTCCAGGTGGTAGATGCGGTCGACAATGGTTTCACCTTCGGCCACGAGCCCGGCAATCACCAAGCTCGCCGATGCGCGCAGGTCGGTCGCCATCACGGTGGCACCAGACAGCTTTTCCACGCCCTCGATCACCGACACTTTGCCGTCAATCTGGATGTGCGCGCCCAGACGCACCAACTCGTTGACATGCATGAAGCGGTTTTCAAAAATCGTTTCAGTCACCTTGCTCGCGCCTTGCGCGATGCAGTTGAGCGCCATGAACTGGGCCTGCATGTCGGTCGGAAAGCCAGGGTATTCGGTGGTTCGAAAGCTCTGGGCTTTCAATCGGCCTTCGGATTTGATGCGGATGAAATCAACACCGGCTTCGATGGTGGCTCCAGCTTCGCGCAGTTTTTCAATGACCACTTCCAGGTGGTCGGCGCGGCCATGGCGCAAAACCACATCGCCGCCTGCGGCCGCAACGGCGCACAAAAAGGTGCCCGCCTCGATGCGGTCGGCCACCACCTGGTGTTGGCAACCATGCAATCGGTCCACGCCCTGAATACGGATGCGGCGTGTCCCGTGGCCTTCGATCTTCGCGCCCATTTGGATGAGCATCTCGGCCAGATCGGGAATTTCAGGCTCTTGCGCGGCGTTTTCCAACACCGTCTCGCCTTCGGCCAAAGCCGCGGCCATCATGAAGTTTTCGGTGCCCGTCACCGTGACCATGTCGGTGGTGATGTGTGCGCCTTTGAGGCGCGTGCGGCCCGCAGGCAAGCTGGCCACCATGTAACCATGGTCCACTGTGATGACGGCACCCATGGCCTGCAGGCCCTTGATGTGCTGGTCCACAGGGCGTGAACCAATCGCGCAACCGCCAGGCAAGGACACTTTGGCGTGGCCAAAGCGGGCCAACAAGGGGCCCAACGCCAACACCGAGGCCCGCATGGTTTTCACCAGTTCATAGGGGGCTTCAGGGTTGTTCAAAGCCCCGGCATCCAACGTGACGTGACCGTCTTCGTGGTGCTCGGCCGTCACGCCCATGTTGCGGATCAGCTTGAGCATGGTCGAGACGTCTTGCAGGCGCGGCACATTGGCCAGCGTGACGGGTTCAGCGCTCAGCAATGCGGCACACAGCTCGGGTAGGGCGGCATTTTTGGCACCCGACACATCGAGCGCGCCTTGCAGGCGGTGGCCGCCGCGAATTTTCAGTTTGTCCATGGATCAGGTCGGTGCGTTGCGGCCCGAAGGCCTTCGGTTCAGGTCGCTTGTGCAGCCCATTCAGCGGGCGTGTAGGTTTTCATCGACAAGGCGTGCACCTCGTCGGTGTGCATTTTTTGGCCCAGCGTGGCGTACACCCGTTGGTGCCGCGCAATGGGGCGCATGCCGGCAAAGGCTTCGGAGACGACCACAGCGCTCCAGTGGCGGCCGTCGCCTTCCACCGTGAGGTGGGTGCACGTTAGACCGGCGGCGATGATGGCTTGAAGTTGCTCAGCGTTCATGGGTGTTCAGCTTCGGATTTTGTAGCCGATGCGCAAGAGGTGAAGGGTCAGGCCACTGATGGCGGCCAGGGCAGTGCCGACCACCGCCAAACTGATCCAGGGTGAGACATCGCTTTGGCCAAAAAAGCCATAGCGAAAGCCGTCAATCATGTAGAAAAACGGGTTCAGGTGGCTGAGCTTTTGCCAAAACGGCGGCAAGGACTGGATGGAGTAAAACACGCCCGATAAAAACGTCATGGGCATGATGATGAAGTTCTGGAAGGCAGCCATCTGGTCAAACTTTTCAGCCCACAAGCCAGCAATCACGCCCAAAGCGCCCATCAAAGCAGCGCCCATGACGGCAAAAGCCAAAATCCAAAATGGGTTGACGAAGGTGATGTTGACCATCCAGCCGGTGATGACAAACACGCCCAGGCCCACGGCCAAGCCACGCACCACCGAGGAGCCCACATAGGCCACAAACCAGCTGCGGTGCGACAAGGGTGTCAGCAGCAAAAAAACCAAGCTGCCCATGATTTTGCTTTGCACCAAACTCGACGAACTGTTGGCAAAGGCGTTTTGCAGCACGCCCATCATCATCAGACCCGGCAGCAAAAACGAGGTGTAGGGCACCTGGTCGTAAACCTTGACGTGTTCTTCGAGCACATGGCCGAAGATCAGCATGTACAGCACCGAGGTGAGCACGGGGGCCCCCACCGTCTGAAAAGCAACTTTCCAAAAACGCAGGACCTCTTTGTACAAAAGAGTTTGCCAGCCGGTCATGCCAAGGCTCCCGAGGCGGTTTGTTTGCGGTTCATGACTTCCAGGAACACGTCTTCCAGGTCGGCCTGGCGGATTTCCACGTCTTCCACCACCAGCCCAGCGGTGCGCAAGGTGGCCAAGTGGTTTTCGATCTCGACCGCGTTGTGCACCGGCAACTGCGCGATCCGCCCGGTGACGCGGGCGATGGCCGCCACAGCCGGTGGCAAATCGCCATCGAGCTTGAAGCGCAGCACCTGGCTGGTGGCCGAGCGCAGCAAGTCAGAGGTGCGCTCCAGCGCCAGCAACTGGCCTCGCTTGAGCATGGCGATGCGCCCGCACAAGGCTTCGGCTTCTTCGAGGTAATGGGTGGTGAGCAAGACGGTGTGGCCTTGCTTGTTGAGTTTGGCAATAAACGCCCACAAGGTCTGCCGCAACTCCACATCGACCCCGGCGGTGGGCTCGTCCAGCACGATCACGCGGGGTTTGTGCACCAAGGCCTGCGCCACCAGCACGCGGCGCTTCATGCCACCCGAGAGTTGGCGCATGTTGGAGCCCGCTTTATCGGCCAGGCCCAGGCTGTCCAGGAGTTCGTCGATCCAGACCTCGTTGTGTTTGACGCCGAAATAGCCCGACTGAATGCGCAGCGCTTCGCGCACCGTGAAAAACGGGTCGAACACCAGCTCTTGCGGCACCACGCCCAACAGACGGCGGGCAGCGGCGTAATCGGTTTGCACATCGTGGCCATGCACCAACACGCGCCCGGAGGTGGGGCGGCTCAGACCTGCCAGGGTGCTGATGAGGGTGGTTTTGCCAGCGCCGTTGGGGCCCAGCAAACCGAAAAATTCGCCCTCTTCCACATCAAAGCTGACCTGGTCGAGCGCTTTGAACGCGGCTGCGCCCGCCTGTTTGGCTGGGTAAATCTTGGAGACGGATTGGAAAGAGAGCGCTGGCATGGGAGATGGCTATTTTAAGTGCTGACCCGCAGACCCCGGGGTTCCAACTGCAGATCGGCCCTAAAAAGCCCGAAAACCAACACTCAAGCGGGCTGGAGCAGGTCCATCACCCCGTACAAACTGGCCAGTTCACGCAAACGAGGCGTCATCCCCTGGACCTGCAGCGCACTGCCTTTTTGGGTCAATACCCGGCGCAAGCCCAGCAGGACTGCCAGCGCAGAGGAGTCAAACTCTGCCAGTCCAGAGGCGTCCAAGGTCACTGACGGCGGCAAGGCTGCTGGCAATTGCATCACCCACTGCGCCAAGCAGGCGTCAGCCTGGTCGTGCAGCAAGGTGGCGGGTAATTTCAGAGGGCTCATGTCGATGGGTTCAAGAGGCTTTGGCGTTGGATTTGTTGCGTGCGGCCAAGCTGGCAATCAGTGCATCGATGCCACCGGCATTGATCTCTTTGGTGAACTGGTTGCGGTAGTTTTCGACCAACCACACGCCCAGCACGTTCAGGTCAAAAATCATCCAGCCTGCACCTTGGCCTGGGGTTTTTTCGAGGCGATAGTCGAGCTGGATCGGGTCGCCTTTGCCACGCACCTCGGTGTTGACCACCAGGTTTTTATCCTCTTGGCCCGCCCGCAGGGGCTTGACCACCACCACCTGGTCGGTGATTTGGCTCAGGGCTCCCGAGTAGGTGCGCACCAGCAAAACCTTGAACTCGTCTTGCAAACGTTTTTGCTGCTCGGGTGTGGCTTTGCGCCAAGCCGGGCCGGTGGCCAAGGCGGTCATGCGTCGAAAGTTCACATGCGGCATCAGTTGCGTGTCGACCAATTGCATGATCTTGGCGATATCGCCGCTGCGTAGCGCCCTGTCGGCCTTGATGGTGTTCAGGGTGTCATTGGTGATGCGCTGGATGAAGACCTCGGGTGCCTCATCAGCGGCAAGGGCCAGACCCGAAGCCCCCAGCAAGCTGGCGGCACAGGCAGCCACAAGCACATGGCGGCGCTTGATGAAAAGAGCAGTATCGGTTTTGAACATGAAATAACTATAGGGCTTGCGGCCAAAATGGGTGTGACCAACTGTAACGGGCTTATTTGGGGTCGGACTCGCCATCCCCGTAGTCAAAATTTGAAGGCGGGTTGCCGTCGTGAATGTCGTTGCGGCGTTTTTGCAGGAAGCCGTCACGCACAAACGAATACGGGTCCAGTGATGCGGCCTTGACCACGTCCACCGTTTTCAGCAGGCCCGAGCGGATGTCCAAAACGCGTGTCACGGTCAAGACATTTCGGGTGGCCTCATCTGAAAATTGACGCGAAACATCGCCCTGCATGTCCAGGGGCAAGGCCAGGGTGTCACGCAGTGTGGAAGGCCCCAGCAAAGGCAGCACCACATAGGGGCCTGGCGCAACACCCCAGTAACCCAAGGTCTGTCCAAAGTCTTCCTTGCGCTTTTCCAGGCGCATCTCGGTCGCCACATCGAGCAAGCCGCCCAGCCCCAAAAACGTGTTCACTTGAATGCGCATGAACGTCTCGATCGTGGCCTGCCCCTTGAGCTGCAGGGCGCTGTTGGCCATGGACCAAACATCCCCCAAGTTGCCTAAAAAGTTGCCTACGCCTGTGCGTGCAAAGCTCGGCAGTACTTTCACATACAACTCGGCAGCGGGCTTGATGGCGGCGGTGTCAACGACTTCATTGAATTGAAAAACGCTGCGGTTCATCGATTCCCAAGGGTCACGCGCATCGGCGGTTTTCACAGTGGCGCAGCCTTGCAAGGCCAGCACACCGGCCAGCAGCGCCAGCGATGCGCTTCGTTTCGTCCAGGCGATCATGGTTTTTGACTCTCGGGAGCGGATTTCTCGGCCTGGCTGAACAAAAACTGGCTGATCAGGTTTTCCAGGATGACGGCCGACTGGGTGGAGCCAATGCGGTCTCCGGCGGCCAGGTTTTTCTCGTCAGCGCCGGGCGCGACATCAAGGTATTGCTCACCCAGCAAGCCGCTGGTGAGGATCTTCAGGGAGCTGTCTTGCGGAAAGGCGTGCTGGGTCTGCATGCCCAATGTGACCTTGGCCTGGAAGGATTCGCCATCAAACTCGATTCTCTTGACCCGCCCGACCACCACCCCAGCGCTCTTGACCGCAGCGCCGGGCTTGAGTCCACCGATGTTGTCAAACTTGGCTGTGACTTCGTAATCCTGGCTGAAACTCCAGGTCAGCAAGTTGGCAGCCTTGAGCGCCAAAAACAGCACAGCGACAGCGCCGAGCAACACAAACAAACCCACCCATACATCATTTTTTGAACGTTGCATGCCGTCCTCCTCAAATGCTGAACATCATCGCCGTCAGGATGAAATCCAGCCCCAACACCGACAAAGAAGAAACCACCACACTGCGCGTGGTGGCGCTGGCCACACCTTCAGGGGTGGGCTTGGCCACATAGCCTTGCAGCAAGGCAATGAAGGTCACAGCCACACCAAACACCACACTTTTGATGATGCCGTTGCCCACGTCCTTGAACACATCCACGCCGCCTTGCATCTGGCTCCAGAACGAACCGGCATCTACACCGATGAGCAACACACCCACCACGTAGCCGCCCAAAATGCCCACCGCACTGAACACGGCCGCGAGCAATGGCAAGGCGATGATGCCGCCCCAAAAACGCGGCGCCAAAATGCGTTGCACCGGGTCCACGGCCATCATCTCCAGCGCCGTGAGCTGCTCACCCGCGCGCATCAGCCCAATCTCGGCCGTGAGCGATGCGCCCGCGCGGCCTGCAAACAACAAAGCCGCGACCACCGGGCCCAATTCGCGCACCAAACTGAGCGCCACCAACAGGCCGAGCGCCTCGGCAGAACCATATCGCTGCAAGGTGTAGTAGCCCTGCAAACCCAGCACAAAGCCCACAAACAGACCCGATACCGTGATGATGGCCAGAGAATAGTTGCCCAAAAAATGCACCTGGTCGCGCACCAAGGCAAAGCGCTTGAGCGCTGCCCCTGACATGCCCAGCAGCTTAAAAAACAAACGCGCGGCAAAGCCCCAGTTGGCCATCAGTTGCCGGGTGGAAGCCCCCAAAGCACCCAGCATGGCGGTGATCATGCCGACCTCCGGTCATAGTCCTGCACGGCCGTGGGTGCTGGGTAATGGAAGGGCACCGGACCATCGCTTAAAGCGTGCACAAACTGGTGAATGAGCGGGTCGGTGCTGGCCCGCATCTCAGCAGGGGTACCCTGCGCAGCCACACCACCGTTGGCCAAAATGACCACATGGTCGGCGATTTCGAAAGTTTCGTTGACATCGTGCGACACCACCACGCTGGTGATGCCCAAGCTGTCGTTCAAGCGCCGGATCAGACGTGCAGCGGTGCCCAGCGAGATCGGGTCGAGGCCGGCAAAGGGCTCGTCGTACATGATGAGATCGGGGTCCAACGCGATGGCGCGGGCCAATGCCACACGACGGCTCATACCACCCGATATTTCTGAGGGCTTCAGGTCCCGCGCACCGCGCAAACCCACCGCGTCCAGCTTCATCAGCACAATGTCGCGGATCAGGTCTTCGGACAAACGGGTGTGCTCGCGCAAGGGAAAAGCCACGTTGTCGAACACGCTCATGTCGGTGAACAAGGCGCCAAACTGGAACAGCATGCCCATGCGGCGGCGAGCGGCGTACAACTGGGACTGGTGCATGGGGGTGACGTCGTTGCCATCAAACAAGAGCTGCCCATGGGTGGCACGAATTTGCCCGCCAATGAGGCGCAGCACCGTGGTTTTGCCCCCCCCAGACACACCCATCAGGGCCGTGACTTGTCCACGCGGCACATTGAAACTCAAGTTCTTCAAGATGACACGGTCGCCGTACCCGAAAGTCAGGTCGCGCAGTTCAACAAGTGGCGGTGGTGTGGATGTGGTGTTCATGAAAAACAAAAGCCGGAGGGGTCCGGCTCTTGTGATGTTAATTAACCAAGGAATACGCTTTGTCTACCTTGGACGTCTAGGGATTTTACCTAGAACCCGGTAACCTCAGCGTGGCAGGTCGCTTTTCCCCATCAGGAATTCATCGACCGCGCGAGCCGCCTGACGGCCTTCACGGATCGCCCACACCACCAAGGACTGACCCCGGCGCATGTCACCCGCAGCGAACACCTTGTTCACGTTGGTGGCATAGCCGCCTGTGAAGTCGGTGCTGGCTTTGGCGTTGCCGCGGGCGTCCTTGTCGATGCCGAAGGCGTCGAGCACGGTGGCGACCGGGTTCACAAAGCCCATGGCCAACAAGACCATGTCGGCTTGGTATTGCTTCTCGGTGCCGGGCACTTCGACCATCTTGCCGTCTTTGAACTCGACGTGCACGGTGGTCAGGCCGGTGACCTTGCCCTTTTCACCGGTGAAAGCCTTGGTTGAAATGGCGAATTCGCGCTTGAGCAGACCTTTCTCGGCGCTCTCGTCGTGGCTGGAGCTGGTGCGCAGCTTCATGGGCCAGTAAGGCCAGACCATGGCTTTGTTTTCTTTTTCGGGCGGCTCGGGCATCACCTCGAACTGGGTCACGCTCACAGCGCCGTGGCGTGTGCTGGTGCCCACGCAATCGCTGCCGGTGTCGCCGCCGCCAATCACGATGACGTTTTTGCCGTCAGCGCGCAATTGGCCCTTGAGCTTGTCACCGGCATTGACCTTGTTTTGCTGGGGCAGGAACTCCATCGCAAAGTGGATGCCGTCCAGGTCACGGCCAGGCACGGGCAGGTCACGCGACTGCTCGGAGCCGCCTGTCAGCAGCACGGCGTCGAAGTCTTTCTTGAGCTGCTCGGCGCTGATGGTTTCCTTGGCCCAGTTGGTGACCTTGGAGTCCTTGGGCCACTCGCCCACCAGCACGCTGGTGCGGATCTTCACGCCTTCGGCTTCGAGCTGCTGCACACGGCGATCGATGTGCGACTTTTCCATCTTGAAGTCAGGGATGCCGTAGCGCAGCAAGCCGCCCACGCGGTCGTTCTTTTCGAACAAGGTCACGTCGTGGCCTGCGCGGGCCAGCTGCTGGGCAGCGGCCAGGCCTGCGGGGCCTGCGCCAATGACCGCTACGCTTTTGCCGGTCTTGACCTTGGCAGGACGGGGTGTGACCCAGCCTTCGGCCCAGGCGCGGTCGATGATGGCGTGCTCAATCGACTTGATGCCGACCGCATCGTCGTTGAAGTTCACCACGCATGCGGCTTCGCAAGGTGCGGGGCAGATGCGGCCGGTGAACTCGGGGAAGTTGTTGGTGCTGTGCAGCACCTCGATCGCGTTTTTCCAGTCGCCTTCAAACACCAGGTTGTTGAAGTCCGGAATGATGTTGTTGACGGGGCAGCCGTTGTTGCAAAACGGTGTGCCGCAGTCCATGCAGCGTGCCGCTTGTGTTTTGGACTGCTCGGGCGTCAGTCCGATCACAAATTCGCCGTAGTTTTTCAGGCGCTCGGAGACGGGTTTGTAGCCCTCTTCGATGCGCTCAAATTCCATGAAACCGGTGATTTTTCCCATGATGCTATTCCTTCAATCTTGACGTTCGGCTCAGGCGGCCACAGGCTGAGCAGCCTTGGCAGCTTTACGGGCGTTGATTTCACCCAGTGCGCGCTTGTATTCGTTCGGGAAGACCTTCACGAACTTGGCGCGGGCTGTGGCCCAGTTGTCGAGCAACTCGCGGGCACGCTGGCTGCCGGTCCACTTGTGGTGGTCTTCCAGCAACTTCTTCAGTTGTGCTTCATCGGCCTGGTCGCGGTGCCAAACCTTGCGGTCCACTTGTGCTTCTTGCTCGGCGGCAGACAAGACCTTTTCCATGCTGACCATGGCGGTGTTGCAGCGAGAGGCGAACTCGCCGTCTTCGTCGTAGACATAAGCGATACCACCGCTCATGCCCGCGCCGAAGTTACGGCCCGTCTTGCCCAGCACGGCCACAGTGCCGCCGGTCATGTATTCGCAGCCATGGTCGCCTGTGCCTTCGACCACCGCAGTGGCACCCGACAAACGCACCGCAAAGCGCTCACCCGCAACGCCGGCAAAGAAGGCTTCACCCGTGGTCGCGCCGTACATGACGGTGTTGCCCACGATGATGTTTTGTGAGGCCACGCCACGGAATTCCAGGCTCGGGCGCACCACCACACGGCCACCTGACAAACCCTTGCCGGTGTAGTCGTTGGCTTCGCCGATCAGGTACAGCGTGATGCCTCTGGCCAGGAATGCACCAAACGACTGACCGCCTGTGCCTTCCAATTGGATGCGCAGGGTGTCGTCCGGCAAACCTTCGGGATGCACCTTGGTCACGGCACCGGACAACATGGCACCGACCGAGCGGTTCACGTTGCGGGCGACTTCCATGAACTGCACTTTTTCGCCCTTGTCGATGGCGGCGCGGCTCTTGGCGATCAGCACGTTGTCCAGGGCTTTTTCCAGGCCGTGGTCTTGTGTTTCTACGTGGCGCACGGCCACGGTGGAGGCCGCTTGCGGCACGGCCAACAAGCGACCAAAGTCCAGGCCCTTGGCTTTCCAGTGCGCCACACCGCTCTTCATGTCGAGCAGGTCGGCGCGGCCCACCAGGTCGTCGAACTTGGCAATGCCCAGCTGGGCCATGATCTGTCGCACTTCTTCGGCGATGAAGAAGAAATAGTTCACGACATGCTCGGGCTTGCCGGTGAACTTGGCGCGCAAAGTAGGGTCTTGCGTGGCCACGCCCACGGGGCAGGTGTTCAGGTGGCACTTGCGCATCATGATGCAACCCTCGACCACCAGCGGTGCGGTGGCAAAGCCGAATTCGTCAGCACCCAACAAAGCCCCGATGGCGACGTCACGACCGGTCTTCATCTGACCGTCGGCCTGCACACGAATGCGACCACGCAAACCGTTGAGCACCAGGGTCTGCTGGGTTTCGGCCAAACCGATTTCCCAAGGCGAGCCTGCATGCTTTACGGACGACCAGGGCGATGCGCCCGTGCCGCCGTCATGGCCCGCGATCACGACGTGGTCGGCCTTGCACTTGGCCACACCGGCTGCGATGGTGCCGACGCCGATTTCGGACACGAGTTTGACGCTGATGTCGCTGTGCGGTGCCACGTTCTTCAGGTCGTGGATCAGCTGGGCCAAGTCCTCGATGGAATAGATGTCGTGGTGCGGTGGTGGCGAGATCAGGCCCACGCCTGGCACCGAGTGGCGCAGCTTGCCGATGTAGTCGGACACTTTACCGCCGGGCAACTGACCGCCCTCACCGGGCTTGGCACCCTGGGCCATCTTGATCTGGATTTGATCAGCGCTGGACAGGTATTCAGCGGTGACACCGAAGCGGCCAGAAGCGACTTGCTTGATGCGCGAACGCAGCGAGTCACCAGCGGCCAGCGGCATGTCGACTTCGACGTTTTCTGCACCGATCACGCTCTTGAGCGAATCACCCAACTTGATCGGGATGCCTTTGAGTTCGTTGCGGTAACGGTTCGCGTCTTCACCGCCTTCGCCGGTGTTGCTCTTGCCGCCAATGCGGTTCATGGCCACGGCCAAGGTGGCGTGTGCCTCGGTGGAAATCGAGCCCAAGGACATCGCACCGGTGGCGAAGCGTTTGACGATCTCGGCTGCAGGCTCGACCTGCTCCAGCGGGATGGCCTTGGACGGGTCGATCTTGAACTCGAACAGGCCGCGCAGCGTCATGTGGCGCTTGCTCTGGTCGTTGATGATCTGCGCGTATTCCTTGTAGGTGCTGAAGTTGTTGGCACGGGTGGAGTGCTGCAACTTGGCAATCGCGTCGGGCGTCCACATGTGCTCTTCACCACGGGCGCGCCAGGCGTATTCGCCGCCTGCGTCGAGCATGGTGGCCAGCAGAGGATCGTCGCTGAAGGCAGCGGTGTGCATGCGGAAGGCTTCTTCGGCGATTTCGAACACGCCAATGCCACCCACGCGGCTGGAGGTGCCAGTGAAGTACTTGTTGATGGTTTCGGTGTTGATGCCGATGGCTTCGAACAACTGCGCACCGCAGTACGACATGTAGGTCGACACGCCCATCTTGGACATGATCTTGGACAGGCCCTTGCCGATCGCCTTGATGTAGTTGTAGATGGCTTTCTCGGCCGACAGGTCGCCAGGCAGCTCTTTGTGCAGTGCAGCCAAAGTTTCCATCGCCAAGTAGGGGTGAACGGCTTCTGCGCCGTAACCGGCCAGCACAGCGAAGTGGTGCACTTCGCGGGCGGTGCCGGTCTCGACCACCAAGCCAGCGGTGGTGCGCAGGCCTGCAGTGACCAGATGCTGGTGAATGGCCGACAGCGCCAACAGCGCGGGCACAGCCACTTGGGTGGCGTTCACGCCACGGTCACTGATGATCAAGATGTTGTGGCCACCCTTGATGGCGTCCACCGCTTCGGCGCAGAGCGACGCCAGCTTGGCTTCCACGCCTTCACGGCCCCACAGGGCGGGATAAGTGATGTCCAGTGTCGCGCTCTTGAACTTGCCCTTGGTGGCTTGCTCGATGTTGCGCAGCTTGGCCATGTCGGCAAAGTCCAGAATCGGCTGGCTGACTTCCAGGCGCATCGGTGGGTTGACTTGGTTGATGTCCAGCAGGTTCGGCTTGGGGCCGATGAAGGACACCAAGGACATCACGATCGCTTCACGGATCGGGTCGATCGGGGGGTTGGTCACTTGCGCGAACAACTGCTTGAAGTAGTTGTACAGCGGCTTGTTCTTGTCAGACAGCACGGCCAGCGGGCTGTCGTTGCCCATGGAGCCAATGGCTTCTTCACCGGCAGAGGCCATGGGGGCCAGCAAGAACTTGATGTCTTCTTGCGTGGTGCCAAAGGCTTGTTGCAGGTCGAGCAAAGGCACATCCGAAGATGGCGCAACGGCGGCTGCGGCCACGTCGTCCAGCTTGACACGCAGGTTTTCGATCCATTGCTTGTAGGGCTTGGCGCTGGCCAAACCGGCCTTCAACTCTTCGTCGTTGATCATGCGGCCTTGTTCCAGATCGATCAGGAACATCTTGCCGGGCTGCAGACGCCACTTGCGCACGATCTTGCTTTCGGGGATCGGCAACACGCCGGTCTCTGAGCCCATGATGACCATGTCGTCGTCGGTGATGATGTAGCGCGAGGGGCGCAGGCCGTTGCGGTCCAGCGTGGCGCCGATCTGGCGGCCATCGGTGAACACGATGGATGCGGGGCCGTCCCATGGCTCCAACATCGCAGCGTGGTATTCATAGAAGGCCTTGCGGCGCTCGTCCATGGTGGTGTGCTGCTCCCAAGGCTCAGGGATCATCATCATCACGGCCTGGCTGATGGGGTAGCCCGCCATGGTCAGCAGTTCCAGGCAGTTGTCAAAGGTGGCGGTGTCGGACTGACCGGCGAAGCTGATGGGGTAGAGCTTTTGCAGGTCGGCAGCCAGCACGGGCGAAGACATCACGCCTTCGCGCGCCTTCATCCAGTTGTAGTTGCCTTTGACGGTGTTGATCTCGCCGTTGTGCGCCACATAGCGGTAGGGGTGAGCCAATGGCCACTCGGGGAAGGTGTTGGTCGAAAAACGCTGGTGCACCAGGCCTAAGGCCGAGACGCAGCGCTCGTCTTGCAGGTCCAGGTAATACGTGCCCACTTGGTCGGCCAGCAGCAAGCCCTTGTAGACCGCTGTGCGGCTGGACATGCTGGGGATGTAGTACTCGTTGCTGTGCGTCAAGTTCAGCGCCTGGATGGCGGCGCTGGCGGTCTTGCGGATCACGTACAGCTTGCGCTCCAGAGCGTCTTGCACGATCACGTCGGCGCCACGGCCAATGAAGATCTGGCGCATGATCGGCTCTTTTTCGCGCACGGTGGGCGACATGGGCATGTCGCGGTTCACCGGCACATCGCGCCAGCCGAGCACCACTTGGCCTTCGGCCTTGACGGCACGTTCGAGCTCTTGCTCACAAGCCATGCGCGAAGCATGTTCTTTGGGCAAGAAGACCATGCCCACGCCGTATTCGCCAAACGGTGGCAGCGCCACACCTTGTTTGGCCATCTCGTCTCGGTACAGCGCGTCGGGCAATTGAATCAAAATTCCGGCACCGTCGCCCATGAGCGCGTCCGCGCCCACCGCACCCCGGTGGTCCAGGTTTTCCAGAATCTTGAGGGCCTGCGTCACGATGGCGTGGGTCTTGTGCCCTTTGATGTGGGCCACAAAGCCGACACCACAAGCATCATGCTCATTGGCAGGGTCATACAGACCGGTTGATTGGAAATGTTCTTTTGCACTGGCCGAAGTCATGGGCGCTCCTAAGGGTTTTCACGCAGACCGAAGAGTGTAGTGCACAGCAGCATCCATGCCAAACTTTTTAATTGGGGTCAGATCCCAATTAATTTTGTTTTTGGCTTGGCTTCGATTTAATTGGGGACAGATTTAATCGGCCGCCTTTTTGGCAGGCCGCCCCGCCTTGCCTGGAACCAAGCGGCGCGTGGTGTTTTGCTGCAAATCCCCCACAAAACCGGCCGAGCCCAGCGCCCAACCCGATAAAGCACTTTGGGTGATTTGCTCCTTTTCTCGCTGTGCCAAACCTGTCTGTACCAACTCGGCATAAGCCGCCTCACGGGCAAAGGGGGTGTTGCCCAAGCCCCAAAACAGGGCGTGCGGCGTCACCCATTTGTCGCTCAACTGGCCAATACAGTGCCTGTGGCTGGACCACTTGAAGTCGGCGGGCTGCTGCACCATGCCCGCCCGCACCGGGTTCAGGTCGATGTAGACCATGCATGCCAAAAGATAGCGCTCACTCTCAATGAGGTTGCTGCGGTAGCGACCTTCCCACAGCGTACCCGTGCGCTGGTGCCGCAAATTGAAATAGCGCACATAAGCCCGGCCCACCGCCTGCATCATCTGCGGCAAGCCCTCGTCGGTTTCGGGGGTGAGCAGCACATGGAAGTGGTTGTCCATGATCACATAGGCATGAATGGCCACCTTGAAAGTTAGCGCATGCTCTTGCCACAGTGCCAGCAAACGTTCGCGGTCCGCATCGTCGCGCACGATGGCCTGGCGGTCGTTACCGCGCTGGATGACGTGGTGGGGATAGCCTGCAACGGTCAGGCGGGGTTGGCGGGCCATGGGAACTCCCTGTGTGAGACCCGCAGTTTAATTGGGATCTGACCCCAATTAAACCAATTAAATTGCCCCTCGAGGCGCTATTTTTTAATGCAAAAATACAAACCTGTTGGTCAACTGTTGCGCGAGGTCCTGATGAACCATGTTTTCAAAGCCTTGACTTTGTGTCTGTCGCTTTGGCTGTCCGCCAACTTGAGCGCCATGACTCTGGAGCGCGTCGGCAACGACCTTTTTGCCACGGGGCCCACCGTCGATCAGGATTTTTTAATGTTCAAGGAGGCCTTCGCCAAAGGCGGCATTGAGCGGCTGATTTTGGTCAACGGTCCAGGCGGTGACCTGTGGACCGGCATGCAAGTGGCGCGCATGGTGCGAGAGGCCAAGATCACCACCGTGGCTTCGGGCGCCTGCATGTCGGCATGTTCGCTGATTTTCATGGCAGGTCAGGAACGCGCATTTGGCACGGGTAGCTTGCCAAGAGTGACCATGGTGGGCATTCACGGCGCACATGACCGGGACTCCAAACGCGTCAATCCGAGTTTGATGCCCCAGATGTACGCCTGGTACAAACAGCAAATGGGCGACAAATTTGATGCCCAGGTCATCAACCAAGCGCTGTACGACATCAAGGAGGCTTCTGGATTTTTAAGGATTCGCGAGCTCCAACGCACCCAAGAAAAAGACCGCACGCCCTGGTTCTGCACTACCGGTCAAACGCCTTTCGATCAGTGCCAACAACACACCGGCAAAGACGCCTTCAGCCTGGGCTTGGTGACACAAACCGAGACTGTGCCGCTGCAATTGCCCACCAGCATGCAAGTTCAACTGGGCTTTTTTGGCAAGTCATTGGGCGCGCCCATGGTGGACATGCATGACCGCGCCGACACCCTGATAGAGGGACTCTGCAAAGACCAGTTGCTGTGCAAGACCATCGCAAAAAGAACTTTCAACAACTACTTCAGTGCCAAGCACAACAAAGCCCTGGCCATCGGCTGGGGCAAAACGGGTTACGGCGTGCGCTGGGACCTGGATGACCCCGGTCGGGCCATGCTGGGGGCGCTGTACCAATGCAACCACGCCAAAAACAACCCCAAACTTTGCCGACTGGTTTCTGTCAACGAGCACGAGGTGCTGCCGCTTTACGATGAAGAGCAAACCCAAAGTGCGGCTTTGCTGGCCACACTGCCACAGCCCGCAGCCGCGCACAGCCAAGCAGAACGAGATGAACCGGGCACCTTCACCCCCTCCAGCTTGCGCAGCGGCCATCACGTCACAGGCATGACCCCCAAAGCGCTGGAAGGCATTCAACGCTGGGACACAGCCACGCTGGTCCAAGCCTTGAAGCAAAACGAACGCCCTGTCGTCATCGATTCAGCGTCCTTCGGCCCGGTGATTCCCGGTGCGCTGAACCTCATCCACAGTGGCCTCGCTTTCGAAGACGCGAAACAAGAATCTGCTTATGCCGAACGCTTTCGTCACATGCTGCTGGCCGCGGCCCCCAACCTGAACCAAGCCGTGGTGTTTTATTGCGCCAGCTCAGAATGCTGGCTTTCGGTGAACGCCGCCATGCGTGCTCGCCAGCTGGGTTACACCCAGGTCATCTGGTACCGAGGCGGCATCCAGGCATGGATGCAAGCAGGCTTACCCACCGTGGGCAGGGTGCCTGTGGCTGTGCTCCATTGACCCAAGCCCCCATGTGACAGACCGCCGGCACTGACACGCTTAGGCTTGGAGCATGCAAAAAACTCTCCGCATAGGTGCCGGCGCTGGCTACGCAGGCGACCGCATTCCACCCGCACTGGAGCTGGCAGAAAAAGGTCAATTGGATTACTTGGTGTTCGAGTGCCTGGCCGAGCGCACGATTGCCTTGGCGCAACTGGAGCGCTCCAAAGACCCGGCCGCGGGCTTTGACGCCCTGCTGCAAGCCCGCATGCGGGCTGTGTTGCCCGCCTGCATTCGCCATGGCACACGCATCATCAGCAACATGGGCGCAGCCAACCCGCTGCAAGCCGGGCATGCGGTGCTGGCGGTGGCCCATGAACTGGGCTTGCCCCAACTCAAAGTGGCGGTGGTCTTGGGCGACGATGTGCTGGCCACTTTGACACAAACCGGCATGGCTTTGCCCGTGCTCGAATCCACACAGACCCTGGGCGATCTGCAAACTCAGCTGATTTCGGCCAATGCCTATTTAGGGGCCGAAGCCTTACTGCCCGCATTGCAAACCGATGCACAAGTCATCATCACCGGCCGTGTGGCCGACCCGGCGCTGTTTTTGGCCCCCTTGGTGCACCACTTTGGCTGGACCGCTGACGACTGGACGCGGCTGGGCAAAGGTGTGCTGGTCGGGCATTTGCTCGAATGCGCCGGTCAAATCACCGGCGGCTACTTTGCCGACCCGGGTCACAAAAACGTGCCCGATCTGGCTCACTTGGGTTTTCCGCTGGCCGAAGTCAGCGAGTCGGGCGATGCGGTCATCACCAAAGTGGCGGGCTCGGGCGGCTGCGTCACAGTGGCCACCTGCACCGAGCAACTGCTGTATGAAATCGAAAACCCGGCCCGCTACTTGCAGCCCGATGTGGTGGCCGATTTCTCTCAAGTGGTTTTGACACAACAGGGACCCGACCGCGTGCACGTCACGGGCGGTCAGGGCCATCCGCGCACGGACACGCTCAAGGTCACGCTGGGTTACCGCGATGGCTTCATCGGTGAGGGCCAGATGAGTTATGCCGGGCCAGGCGCGCAGGCACGGGGCCAACTGGCGCTGGAGGTGGTGCGCCAAAGGCTGGCAGATGCCGGTTACGCCGAGTTCGAGGGCCGCTACGACCTGATCGGCGTGAACGCGATCTTTGGGCCAAGCGCCTCATCCGCAGACAGGCAAGAACCGTCCGAAGTGCGCGCCCGCGTGGCCCTGCGCGTGCCCAGCTTGCAGCAGGCCCAGCATGTGGCCCAAGAAGTCGAAGCGCTCTACACCAACGGCCCCGCCGGTGGCGGCGGGGCCAGCCGCTCGGTGCGCGAAGTGATCGCTGCGGCGGCCGTGCTCATGCCCCGCGAATCCGTGCACACCACCACCGTGCTGCTCAACGCCGAAGGACACTGACATGCTGCTGCGCGACATCGCCCACACCCGCACCGGTGACAAAGGCAACCGGTCCACCTTGTCGGTGATTGCTTATGACAAAAAGGACTTTGCCCTGCTGGAACAACACCTGAGCGCCGAACGCGTGCAAGCCCACTTTGCAGGCACCGTGCATGGCGCGGTTGAACGCTACGCCCTGCCCCAACTGGGTGCACTCAACTTTGTCATGCACAACGCCCTGGGCGGTGGCGTGACCCGCTCGCTGGCACTGGATGCCCACGGGAAATGCCTGAGTGCGCACCTGCTGTCATTTGTGATTGAATGATTTATTTACCGACTGGAGAACCCATGAAACGTTTGCGCATTGCCGCCTTGTTGTCTACCGCCTTGGGCCTTGGCCTTGTGAGCACCCAAGCTCTGGCACAGGCCTACCCCAACAAACCCATCAAAGCCGTTGTGCCCTTTGCTGCAGGCAGCGCCACCGACCAGATCGGCCGGGCCTTTGCCCAAAAAATGTCCGAAGTGCTGGGCCAGCCCGTGGTGGTGGACAACAAAGTCGGTGTCAACGGCATGCTGGGCGCGGACGCGGTGGCCAAATCAGCACCGGACGGCTACACCATCCTGATCGGCACCAACAGCACCAACGCAGCGCTCAAAAGCCTGATGAAAAAACTGCCTTATGACCAGGACACCGCCTTTGCGCCTGTGGCCTACATGGGCTCGGTGCCCCTGATCGTGGCCGTGAACAACGACGTGCCCGCCAAAAACCTGAAAGAGTTTGTGGACCTGGCCAAATCCAAACCCACACAAATCACCTTTGCCAGCGCCAGCACCTCGCAACTGGTGTCCAGCGAAGTGCTCTCCAGCATGGCGGGCATCCAGATGACCAACGTGCCTTACAAAAGCGGCCCTGCGGCCATGACCGACCTGATTGGCGGCCAGGTGAACATGTTCAGCGCTGACTTTGCTGTGATGCTGCCTCAGGTCAAGGCCGGGAAAATTCGTGGCCTGGCCGTCACCTCGACCCAGCGCTCCAAAGCCATTCCCGAGCTGCCCACCGTGAACGAAGCCCTGGGCCTGAAAGACTATGAGCTGATCGCCTACTTTGCAGTCTTTGCACCTGCAGGCACGCCGGCCGACATCGTGAACAAGCTGAACGCGGCCGTGAACGCTGCGGCCACCGACAAGACCATCCTGGAGCGCTTCTCGGCCTTGGGCTTTGAAACGGCACCGGCCTCACCCGAGGCACTGGCACAACGCTCCAAAGCCGAAACCGCCAAATGGGCCAAGGCCATTCGCGACGCGAAGATCGAGCCGCAATAATCTGATGGGGGTCTGCGGGTTGTCCGATCAGACCGCTTCGGGTCTGGCGACCAGCGGATACCGCCCGCCCATCAGCGCCTCCACCCAAAACTCCTGAAGCAGCGCCAGCAGGCGCTCGCCGGAGGCGCGTTTTTTCTGGCCGGTGTACTTGGCCAAGATCAGCTCGTTTTTCATGCTGTGCTCCCAGCCCACCAACTCAGTCACTGTCACGGCATAGCCTTGTGACTCCAGATACAAACAACGCAACACGTTGGTCAGTTGGCTGCCCACTTCGCGGGTGTGCAGGGGGTGACGCCAAAGTTCGGCCAATGGGGTGCGCTGCAAGTTGAGCGCCTTGTTCTGGTTGAGCGCCCGAGCCAACTCGGCCTGACAGCAAGGCACCAGCACCATGTATTGGGCTTTCTTTTGCAGGCCAAAGGCAATGGCGTCGTCGGTGGCGGTGTCGCAGGCGTGCAGCGCGGTGACCACGTCGATCTGGGCAGGCAGCGCATCGCTTTGCGCCGACTCGGCCACGCTCAGGTTGAGGAACTGCATGCGATCAAAGCCCAGCCGCTCGGCCAGCTGGCGTGAGGACTCCACCAGCTCGCTGCGGGTCTCAATGCCATAGATCGTGCCCTGACCCAGCGCCTTGAAAAACAGGTCGTAAATGATGAAGCCCAGATACGACTTGCCCGCGCCATGGTCGGCCAGCGTAGGGCCGGTGCCGCTGGCGGGCAACTCCTTGAGCAGCTTGTCGATGAACTGAAACAGGTGGTAGACCTGCTTGAGCTTGCGGCGCGAGTCCTGGTTGAGCTTGCCTTCTCGCGTCAGGATGTGCAGTTCTTTGAGCAACTCCACCGACTGACCGGGGCGCACTTCCGGTGGCAAAGCCGATGCCATGGTGTCGATGGCAGGTCGTTTTTTCATGGGCTAGGACCCACATCCAACTTCTTCCAGCCTTCAGCTCCCAGCTTGTCCAGGGTCTCGATGTTGGTTTCGTAAATCATCTCGGCCTCGGGGAAGGCCTCCACCGCCCGGTCGATGCTTTCCTCGCGCAGCAGGTGCAGCGTGGGGTAAGGCGAGCGGTTGGTGAAATTGCCAATGTCGTCCGGCTCGGTGTCGGCGAACTGGAATTGCGGGTGAAAACTCGCCACCTGAAACACGCCTTCCATGTCCAGCTCTTGCAACACAGCATCGGTTTCGTCCAGAAAGTCGTTGAACTCCAGAAAATCCTGCAGCATCTGCGGGACGATCAAAAGCACGGTCTCGCGCTCTTCGGCGGGCCTGTCAGCCAAGGCCTGCAGCTGTTCGATCAGCTCGTCACGCAAGCCTTCGAGGCCTTTGGCCTCGCTCAGCACGTAATGGATCTGGCCCTTGACATGCGGGGCTTTGGCAAAGGGGCACAGGTTCAGGCCAATCACGGCGCGTTCGAGCCAGCGCACGGTGTCGGCGATTTCGGGGGTGTTCAGGACGGTCATGGGGGAGATTGTGCCTGCGTACTTGGGCGTTGCATCTCACGCGCTGACGCCAAAGCCAGCACCGCCCCCACCGCACAACAGCCCACTGTGACCAGCGGCGTGAGCTGCCAGCCCCCCGCGCGAGCCGCCAAGGCCGCCACCACCGGCGGCCCCACAAACTGGCCCAGCGCCGACAGCTGCTGCACCCAGCCCACAGTGGTGGCCACCTGCTGCTCGCCCGGGGCCAGACGCACCGCCAAGCTGAACAGCGTGCCCGGCACGAGCCCGCCCATGCCCGAGAACAACAGCACCCCGGCAAAACGCAGCCACGGCGATCCCTCGGTCACGGCAGCAAATGCCACAGTGCTGCCCAGCGCCATGGCACCAAAGCCCAGCCACAGCGTGGTGCGGGGTGCCCAGCCGCGTTGCAACAATCTGCCAGACGCCATATTGCCCGCAATGTTGACGGCCGCAGCCAGCGCCGTGAGCACACCCAGCAGCGCCCCGCTCACGCCAGCTGCGGCATAAATGGACGGCAAAAACCCGACCACCGCCAACCATTGCCCTGA
>JAIXOZ010000084.1 GCA_027486495.1 Comamonadaceae bacterium
AAGATCAACGAGATGGCCAAGCCATTGAAGATCGGGTCGTCCAGAATGAAGAAGGCACCAATCATGGCCGCCAGGCCAGTGAGCATGATGGGCTGGGCACGGGTGATGGCCGACTGCACGATGGCGCGGCCAAATTCCATGCCGCTTTGCACCTGCAGGTTGATGAAGTCCACCAACAAGATCGAGTTGCGCACGATGATGCCCGCCAGCGCGATCATGCCGATCATGCTGGTGGCGGTGTACTGCGCATTCAACAGGGCGTGGCCTGGCATCACACCAATGATGGTCAACGGAATCGGCGCCATGATGATGAGCGGCGTGAGGTATGAACCAAACTGCGCCACCACCAGCAAATAGATCAGGATCAAGCCCACGCCATAGGCTGCGCCCATGTCGCGGAAGGTCTCGTAGGTGATCTGTGACTCGCCATCCCACTTGATGCTGTAACCACGCCATGCGTCGTCGGGCTGGCTGATGAAGTACTCCTCCACCTTTTGACCATCCGGGCCTTTGATCTGCGCCACATCGCCGCGCATCTTGAACAGGCCATACAAAGGACTATCGACCTTGCCTGCCATGTCGGCCATGACAAAGTTCACCGGCAGCATGTCTTTGTGGATGATGGGTTGCTCGCGCAGCGTGTCGCTCACGGTGACCAACTCGCGGATGGCCACCACTTTGCCCGTGGCGCTTTTCACGCCCAGCTGCAACAAGGCGTCCAGATCGCCATGCAGCTGCGCAGGCAACTGGATCAGCGCAGGCACCGGGTATTTGCTGCCGTCGTGCAAATAGGTGGTGTCTTCGCCCGCCAAGCCTGCGCGCAAAGTGGTCACGATGGCTTGCTGCGACACGCCCAGGGCAGCGGCCTTGCGGCGGTCCACCAACAAGACTTTGCGCGGCGCGTCAGCAATGGCACTCTCGTCCACATCGACCACGCCTTCGGTTTTCTCGAACACCGCACGCACAGCCTTAGACACCTGGCGACGCCCTTCGGCGTCTGGCCCATAAATCTCGGCCACGATCGGCGACATCACGGGCGGGCCAGGCGGCACTTCGACCACCTTGACGTTGGCCCCGTGGCGGCGACCGATCTCTTGCAAAGCCGGGCGCACGCGGGTGGCGATCACATGGCTCTTGTCGCTGCGCTCGGATTTGCCCACCAGGTTGACCTGGATGTCGCCCAGCTCAGCGCCTGCTCGCAGGTAGTACTGGCGCACCAAGCCGTTGAAGTTGATGGGCGAAGCAGTGCCGACATACGCTTGGTAGTGCGTGACCTCGGGCACGGTGGCCAGGTGGCCACCCAGCTCGCGCATCACCGCGGCTGTTTTTTCCAGCGGCGTGCCCGCGGGCATGTCCACCACGACCTGGAACTCTGACTTGTCGTCAAAGGGCAGCATCTTGAGCATGACCAAACCAGTGGCGGGCAAGACCAAAGACAAGGCGATCAAACCAGCAATCCCCAAGCCCAGCAGCTTGCGGTTGCGCCCGCCGGATTGGGGGTCGAGCAAGGGCTTGAATACTTTTTCAAACAGAGGTTCGAGTTTGGCGCTCAGGCCGGTGTGGCCACCACCCGTTGCATTCGCGTCATGCGCGTGGCCAGATGGCTTCATCCACATGCCCGCCAACCAGGGCGTGATGACGAAGGCAATGGCCAGGGAGAGCAACATGCCCAAGCTCGCGTTGATCGGGATCGGGCTCATGTAAGGGCCCATCAGGCCGCTCACAAATGCCATGGGCAAGAGCGCCGCGATCACGGTGAAGGTGGCCAAGATGGTGGGGCCACCGACTTCGTCCACCGCACCGGGAATGATGTCACGCAAGGATTTCCCGGGGAACAGCTGCTGGTGTCGGTGGATGTTTTCCACCACCACGATGGCATCGTCCACCAAAATGCCGATGGAAAAAATCAACGCAAACAGCGACACACGGTTGAGCGTGAAGCCCCAGGCCCAAGAAGCGAACAAGGTTGCGGTCAGGGTCAAGATGACGGCCACGCCCACAATGGCTGCCTCGCGGCGGCCCAGCGCCATGAACACCAGTGCCACCACCGAGGCGGTGGCAAACAGCAGTTTCTGGATCAGCTTTTGTGCTTTGTCGTTGGCGGTTTCACCGTAGTTGCGGGTCTCCACCACCTCGACGTTGTCGGGGATCACCGTGCCTTGCAACTTGGCCACACGGCTTTTCACGCCATTGGCCACGTCGATGGCGTTTTCACCCGACTTCTTGGTGATCGACAGCGTCACGGCCGCAAACTCTTCGCCGCCGTTATTCTCGTTGGTGCCGTGCCAGACATAACGTGCAGCCGGCATGGGGCCGTCCTGCACATCGGCCACGTCTTTCAAGAACACTGGCTTGCCCTGCACCACCTGGACCACGAGATCAGCCACTTCAGAGGCATGCGACAGGTGCGGCCCGGCTTCGATGGCCACACTTTGGTTGCCACCCAGCAAGTCGCCCACAGGCAAACCCAAATTGGCCGACTGAAAAGCCATGCGCAGATCGTGCACCGTGACACCCGAGCCATTCATGCGCTGTGGGTCAATTTGCACCAACACCGCACGGCGAGGACCACCAATCGTGACCACATCGCGGGTGCCGGGCACGCGCTTGATGTCGGCTTCGATGCTGTGCGCCACGCTCTCCAGATCAAAAGCGCTCACATCCGCATTTTTCCCGTGCAATGTCAGGGACACGATGGGCACATCGTCAATGCCCTTGGGCTTGATCAGCGGTTCAGGCAAGCCCAGGTTGCGCGGCAACCAGTCGGCGTTTTCGCGGATCGTGTCGTGCAACTTGACCAGCGCTTCGGTGCGCGGCACGCCCACCTTGAACTGCACCGTCATGATCGCCACGCCGGGGCGCGAGACCGAGTACACATGCTCGACGCCCGCGATCTTGGACAGCACCTGCTCGGCCGGAATCGCCACCATTTGCTCGACTTCGCGCACCGATGCGCCGGGGAAAGGCGCGATCACGTTGGCCATGGTCACGTTGATTTGCGGCTCTTCTTCGCGGGGTGTCACCATCACCGCAAACACGCCCAGCAAAAAAGCCACCAGCGCCAGCAAAGGCGTGATCTGTGCGCTTTGGAAGGCCGCTGCGATGCGGCCCGAAATGCCCATTTTTGGCTCGTTCATGGGGCTGCTTTCAAGATTTGGTGTTGACCGTGGCGGGGTCGGTGACAACATGCTCACCCTTGCTCACGCCCGACAAAATTTCCACGTTCTGGCCATTCACAGGGCCCAAGCGCACCTGGCGCAAGCGGGGCTTGCCTTGTGCATCCATCACGTACACGCCGGTCATTTCGGCGCGGCGCACGATGGCCGACAGGGGCAAGACAACCGGTTGGGCCTGGGTGTTTTGGGCGGTTTTGCCAGCCAGAACGCCAGACACCCACACGCGGGCAAACATGCCGGGCATCAGGCCCTCGATGCCAGCGGGCAAAGCCAAGCGCAGCTGTGCGGTGTGCGTGACCGGGTCCACCGCAGGCAGCAGCTGGGCCGTGCCTGCCGTCACCGGCTGGGCGCTATGGCCAGCGATCTCATAGCGCACCGACGCGAGTTGGCTGCGCACGCCACTGAGCATCGACTGCGGCACCGCCGCGCTCACGCGCAATGCCGAGGGGTCGTGCAGGGTCAGCATGGGGCGGCCGGGCATGGCCATGTCACCCAAGGTGACGGCCACATCGGACACCACGCCGTTGAAAGGGGCGCGCACACTGAAGAAACCGGTTTGTGTTTGCGCTGCACGGGTTTGGGCCTGCTGGGCCTGCACCTGGGCGCGGGCCGCTTCCCACTGGGCTTGGGCGCGGTCGAGCGCACCTTGGCTGATGTATTGCTTTTGGAAGAGTTGCTTTTGACGCTCCAGCTCTTTGCTGGCCACGTTCAAGTTGGCTTGCGCGGCTTCGAGTTGGGCGCTGCTGCCCGCCACCTGCTGCTGGGCGGCGCTGGCGTCGACGCGCAGCAGCTCTTGCCCAGCGCGCACGCGGTCACCGGCTTTCACATTCAAGCCCACGATGGTGCCCGCCACCTGGGTGGACAAAGTGGCTTGGCGCACCGCCTCGACCACAGCGTCCAGGCTGACCTGGGCGGCACCAGCCGTGCTGGCGGTGGCAGCCATTGTTTTGGCGCTGTCTGCATTGGCCCACACAGGGCCGATGCAGACAGCAGAAAGGGCCAAGGCCGAAGCCAGGATCAAGCGTCTTTTCATCAAAACATCTCCGTTAAACCGTTGGAAGGCAAAAGCCTGTTTAATTTTCAAATTTACACAATTGCTTATTTGCTTGTTAACGCAATGATACAATCTTTTCAAGTCTTGCGTCAATTCAAGGCAAAAAAGCTGTAAATTGGAGCGCACCATGAAAGACCTGCCCGACAAAGCCTTGGATCAGATCGCTGCCTATTTCCAGGCGCTGTCTGAGCCCACGCGCCTGAAAATCCTGAATTTGTTGCGCGAGCAGGAGCGCAGCGTGGGCGAATTGGCCCAACTCAGCGGTTACTCCGCAGCCAACGTCTCGCGCCACCTGTCTTATCTGGCCCAGCACGGATTGGTGGAACGGGAAAGCCGTGGCGTCAGCGTTTTCTACCGCGTCAGCGACCCCTCTATTTATGCGCTGTGCGATTTGGTATGCGGCAACATCGCCCGCCGCTACGAACAAGCCTCCAGCGACCGCGCCGTGTTCACGCCGACCTGAACGCAATACCCAAACCCCACCCGCCCCCCTTCGGCCTTTTTCTGAAGCTTTGTTGCAGCACGGCTCCAAGACCTTGCCCAAAGCGTCACGGGCTCAATCACAAATAGCTATCATCGCCACTCACCAAGCCCCCACCATTGCAGAGGGCCCCAGGAGACTTCGATGAGCCGAATCGTCAAAAAAAAAAAAAAAAAAAACCTGTGCGCCCGTCTGGCCCGCATCGAGGGCCAAGTGCGCGGCCTGCAAAAACTGATCGAAGCCGATGCCGATTGCGAAAAAATCGCCCAGCAAATGGCCGCAGCCCGCAAGGCGCTGGACAAATCCTTCTTCTCGATGGTCGGCTGCATGATCGAGCAAGGCGACCAGTCCCCCGAAAAAGTGGCTGAAATGCTGACCAAGTTCGCCTAAGCCCGCATGGGTTCTAGGCCCCGTCTCTTCAAGACTTCAGCACCAGCCCATCGGCATCAAGCACCCGCACCTGAATGGGAATGCCCTGCCCCACGCTTTGGGTCACGGTGCAAAAACTCTCAAACTGACCGAGCACCCGCCCAAGCTGTTCCAGCTGAGCAGCAGGCACACCCAAGTGCAAAGTGGCCACCATGCTCAACACGCGCATGCGGCCATCGGCATTGCGCCCCACGTCCGCCTGGACTTCGCAGCGCAAAGGCTCGGGCGCTTGCTTGAATTTGCGCAAGGCAAAGAGCAGTGAATCGCTCAGGCAATTGCCCACCGAGGCACACAGCAACTGCACCGGCGATGGCCCCAGCCCCGTGCCCAAAGGCACAGGCTCGTCGCTGGTCAGCACAGGCATGGTGTCGTCAAAGCGGATGTCGAAGCGGTAATCCTGCTGCTGGGTCAATGTGATCGAAATCAGTTTTTCACTCACGGGACTCCACTTTCTGATGATGACTGCCAGTGGTTCACCGATCCCCCGTGCTGGAGGGCCACCGGAACCGTCTTTACAAATGTCAGTCTATGGGTGAAGGCCAGGGCCGCTTTTGTCATGGATCAAGAAAACGCTCTGCAAAAGCCGGACATGCACAGAACGTGGCAGGCCGCAGATCAGGACTTGCCGGGCGCGAGCAAGTCTTGCGGTTTGACCATGGGCCAGCCACGCTTGGCCCACTCGCTCATGCCGCCATCGACATAGCGGATGTTGGTGAAGCCTTGCTCTTGCAGCGCCTCGGTCACGGCGCGCGAGCGGTTTTGGGTGTTGCAGATCAGCAAGACCGGTTGGTCGGCTTGCTTGGGAATCTCGGCCACACGCTGGGCCATCTGGCTCATGGGCAGCAAAACCACGCCTTGGGCCACACCCGTGGCGTGCTCTTGTGGTTCGCGGATGTCGATCATCAACACCTTGCCCGACGTGTGCTCGGCGCGCGCTTGCTCCAAAGAGATATGCGGCAACACGGGCTCAGGGCTGCAAGCCTGCAAACTGAACACAAGCAGCATGGCACCTGAACAATGCTTCCAGTTTGTCAACATAACAAGTTCCTTTTAATATTAGCCATCCATTATATTTAAACCCGTTTCAGGCCACGCCCGCGACGAAGCGCCTCCAAACAGCTTCAACCCAAACCTTTCGGAAACAATCTCTCCCCCCCTTGCACTGCAATGGGCCCCTGCAGCTCAGGGACAAGATTTGACCGATAGGATGCGTCCACCCATCGAAATACGATCGCCATCCAATTGCTGCCGTGAAACAACCTGCTCCTCCTGAACACCCTTCAAGCACCCTGTCGGTTCACATGGTGCGCGAACTGCGCTCGGACCATGCTGGCGAAACCGGCGCTGTGTTCATCTACAAGGGCATCACCGCCGTGGCCCTATGGCAACAAGATGCCGAATTGCTGGCCTTTGCCCGCCAGCATGGCGACACCGAAGCCGAACATTTGCGCCTGCTTGAGGACTGGTTGCCCGCTGCGCGCCGCAGCCGCCTGCTGGTGCCTTGGCGCATGGCGGGTTGGTTAACTGGTGCGCTGCCCGCGTTGTTTGGTCGCCGCGCCGTCTACGGCACCATCGCCGCCGTCGAGACCTTTGTGGACGTGCATTACCAACAGCAAATTGACCACCTGCAACAGCACGGCGGCCCTGAAGGCCTGCTGCCTTTGCTCTTGCAATGTCAGGCCGATGAACAGCACCACCGCGACGAGGCCGCTGCCCTGGCTGGCCCGCACACGCCGTGGCTTTTGCGCCTGTGGCGCGCCGTGGTCGGTTCGGGATCAGCGGCGGCTGTGGTGTTGGCTCGGCGCGTTTAACTGCGCCGATTCGCGCAAATCAATGCCTTCATGTTGGGCAATTTTTTCGAGGGCGTTTTCGAACAAACTGCGCGCCGAACCCGAGATGGCACGCAAATACGAATGCAGGTGCGCGTCTTCGGTGTTCTTGTTCAGGCATTCCTGGCTGTAGGCCTCAAAGCTGGCCAATTGCGCGATCAGCTCAGCCACATGCTTGGGGCACTCGCACAAGACATTGGTCGAGATACCCGCCACGCGCCGCAAAGTCTCGTCCGAGTATTTGCGGCCAGCGATGACAGAGCCCTGGTGGCCAAACGCTTGTGCACGGTCGCGGTCGACGAACAAAATCGACTGCAACAACTCGGCCAACTCGCTGTCCGAGATCGGGTTGCGCCGGACCGTCAAACCGGCCAACTTCATGGCTTGCACCACCCTGTCGGGCGCAAAGTGGTACAGCACGATGGTCTGCGCAAACGGCTGGCGTTGCAGCAGCGCCTGGATTGAGGCGAGCACCGTGTCCTGCAGCGAGTTGACCTGCACGAGCAGCACTTGCGGTTTGTCTGACAAAGGTGCATGAAGCGCGGCGGCCAGATCGTCCATCACGTCGGTGACCTGAATGCGGTGTTGGCTCAACACGCCCGCGAATTGACGCGACTCGATGCGGTTGGCCAAGCCCAAACCCACCACCGCCAATGACACCGCCAACGACACCGGCTGGGCCATGGCCTGCGGCGCCTGCGCCTGATGGTCCGCGTGGCACAACTGGCGCAGCTGCGCCAGATCCAGGCGGGCAATGCTGCCAATGCCATGTCCGGCCCCCGACAGCTGTTTGAGCAAGAGCGCCTTGGACACATCGTGCTCGGCAAACAAGCGTTGGTTGCCCTCGGTCTTGGCGGGGGTGAACGCCCCATAACGCGTTTGCCAGATGCGCAAAGTGGAGACCGGAATCTCGGTGGCCTTGGAGACGGCGCCGATGCGGTAAAGCGGTGACTGAGCGCTGGGGATGTTGGGCACACAGGTCTTTCTTTGTTCAGGTATTGCGTAGATCTTATGTCGAAATACCCTTAAAAATCAAAAAATATTGGATTTGAGTAGTTATTGGCCGCAAAATTCTCCTCACTGGGGGTTCAACACATGATTTCTAACAAAACCATCAACGCCATGGATGTGTGCGTGATCATCGCCGCGCAGCAATACTTGGGCCGCGTCTCCACCACCGAGCTGGCACTGCGCCTTCATCTGTCCATCTCCAACCTGGAAAGCATCCTCAAACCGCTCAAAGACCAGCACATCGTGTCTTCCCGCAAAGGCCCGGGCGGCGGCTACGAAATCCGGGGCGACTTGGCGCTGATTTCGATGTGGGACATCGCGGCCGTGTTCGAGCCCACCTTGGCCGAGCAAGGTAACGAAGCGCAGCCAATCGACGCAGCGGACTACGAGTGGGGCCTTGAGCAAGTGATCATCGACACCCTGAGCCAGCAGGCCTTGTCGGATTTTGTGACCCCCCATGCGTTGCAAACGCCGGTTGAACCCCCTGTGGTCAACCGCTTCAAATTCAAACCTTTGGCTGCCCCCCTGGTGCCCAAGGCCCCCAACTCGGTGTTTCAGCTGCACATGGCCATGTAGGCTCTGCTAGCCTCTCGGGTTTGAAGGAGTCACCCGATGAGCACATTCAACCACCCCCAACAAACCTGGAACCAACGCTTTGCCGCCGAACACTATGTGTTTGGCGAAGCGCCCAATGTGTATTTGCAATCCCAAGCGGCGCATCTGACACCTGGCAACGCACTGGCCGTGGCCGATGGTGAGGGCCGCAACGGCGTGTGGCTGGCAGAGCAAGGCCTGCACGTCGATGCCTTTGATTTTTCGGACATCGCCCTGCGCAAAGCCCAAGCGTTGGCCCAGAGCCGACAAGTGAAGGTGAATTGGGTGTGCAGCGACTGGCAGTCGTTTGACTGGCGGCCTGCGCATTACGACAACATGGTGGGTATCTTTTTTCAGTTCGCCACGCCTGAAGAACGCAGCGCCCTGTTTGCGCGCATGCTGAGCAGCCTCAAGCCCGGTGGCACCCTGATCATCCAGGGCTACACACCGCGCCAACTGGACTTCAACACCGGCGGGCCCGGCAAACTGGCGCACATGTACGACGAAGCCCTGATGTTGGACGCCTTCGGCGAACTGGACATCCTGGACCTGCGCACTTACGAGGCTGATATCACCGAGGGCACGGGTCACGATGGCATGTCGGGCTTGCTGGGCTTGACAGCACGCAAACGGCTTTGACCGTTGGGTTGGACGATCAAAAAGGGAGTGCGCAACAGCGGCCGATGCTGGCCCCAGAATCTAAGAGCAACACGCGAGGTGGCCGCATCTCGCAGCGTTTGCTGGAGCTGAATGGCGCTTCATATCGACAAGGCCTGCACCGCCTGGTGGTGCGTCAGGAACACCTGTCCACTCAGTTCGGCAAACAAATGGCTGCGCTGCAAGCGGTCGTGCACAGGACCCTTGACTTCGGACAGGTGCAGCTGCACGCCTGAGGCCTGCAAACGGGTGTTGATGGTTTCCAGGCTTTCCAGGGCGCTGGCATCGATGTCGTTGACTGCCGAACACTGCAACACCACATGCCGCAAGCCCGGCCGCTTGGCCACATGGACCGCGATGGTGTCTTCCAGAAATCGAGCGTTGGCAAAGTAAAGGCTTTCGTCAATGCGCAGCCCCAAAATGCCCGGCTGCTCCAGCACCGCGTGGCGCAACACATTGCGGTAGTGCTCGGTGCCCGGCACCTGCCCCACCACCGCGATGTGCGGGCGGCTGGTGCGGTACAGCAGCAGCAACACCGAGACACTCACGCCCGCGATCAACCCGGCCTCCACACCCACCGCCAAGGTCAGGCCAAAGGTCAGAAAAAGGGCTATGAAATCGGCCTTGGCGTAATGCCAGGTGCGGGCAAAAACCCCGACATCGACCAAGGTGAGCACGGCCACCATGATGGTGGCAGCCAAGGTGGCTTGGGGCAAATGAAAGAGCCAGGGTGTCAAAAACAAGGCCGCCAGTGCCAGCCCCAAAGCGGTGTAGATGCCTGCGGCAGGCGTGCGTGCACCCGCATCAAAATTGACCACCGAGCGCGAAAACCCGCCCGTGACCGGAAAGCCGCCGGAAAGGCCTGCGCCTAAATTGCTCAGGCCCAGCGCACGCAACTCGGCATCGGGGTCGATGCGTTCGCGCCGCTTGGCCGCCAAGGACTGGCCCACCGACACCGACTCCACAAAGCCCACCAAGGAAATCAGCAAAGCGGGCACCCACAAAGCCTGGGCCAGCGCCCATGAGGTGGTCCACCAGCCGGGCGATTCACCAGGCAAGGTCAAGGGCGGCAAGCCTTGCGGCACCGTGCCCACCACCCGCACGCCCAGCTCGGCCAATTGCCATGCAGCCGACAAGGCGATGCTCATGAGCAGCACCGCCACCGGGGCTGCCTTGGCCGCCAAATCGGCCGTGCCTGCAGGCACACCCAAACGCTTGAGCCACGGTTTGAGCTGGCGGCGCACCAGCAGCAACAGACCCAAAGCACCCAGACCCATCGCACTGGTCGGCACATGCAGACTGGGCAAGTTGTGCCACAAATGCGGCAGCAACTGCAGCAAGTTGTCACCCTGCAGCGGCACGCCCAGCAAATGCTTGAGCTGACTGGCCGCAATCAACAAACCCGATGCCGAGACAAAACCCGAGATCACCGGGTGGCTCAAAAAGTTGGCCAAAAAGCCCAGCCGCGCCGCGCCCATCACCAGCATGATGGCCCCGCTGAGCAGCGCCAGCATCAAAGCCGCCTCGGTGTAAGCCACGCCGCCTTGCGCCGCCACCGCGCCCACACTGGCGGCTGTCATGAGCGAAGTCACCGCCGCAGGCCCCACGGCCAAAGTACCGCTGCTGCCCATCAAGGCATACAGCACCAGGGGGGCCATGCTGGCGTACAAACCCGCTTGCGCGGGCAATCCCGCCAACAGCGCATAGGCCAGGCTTTGCGGGATCAACATCAAGGTCACCACCGCGGCGGCCACGCCATCGGCCGTCAACAGCGAGCGGTTGTAAAGCCGCCCCCAATTCAAAATAGGGAACCAGCGCTCCAGTGCAGGACTCACAAAGCGTCTACCGGAATCTTGAGGTAACGCTGGCCGTTGTCTTCAGGCGGTGGCATGTGGCCAGCACGCATGTTGATTTGCACCGACGGCAAGATCAGCACGGGCATGGACAGTGTGGCGTCGCGCTTTTCGCGCATGGCCACAAACTCGGCCTCGATCACGCCCTGGTGCACATGCACATTGGCTTTTTTCTGCTCGGCCACGGTGGTCACGCACTCGGGCTGACGGGTCTCGGGCGGATAGTCATGGCACAGGTATAGCACCGTGTCATCAGGCAAGCTCAGCACTTTTTGGATGGACTGGAACAAGGTGCTGGCACTGCCGCCCGGAAAATCGCAGCGCGCCGTGCCGTAGTCGGGCATGAACAAGGTATCGCCCACAAAGGCCACCTGCCGAGCAGGTTCAGCACTGGCATCGGTGACCACATAGGTCATGCAGGCCGGAGTGTGACCCGGGGTGTGCATGGCCCGCACTTGCAAAGCGCCGATCTGAAAATCCTCGCCATCGCCCAGCAGGCGATCGAACTGGCTGCCGTCACGAGCAAACTCGGTGCCCGCGTTGAACAGCTTGCCAAACACGTTTTGCACCGTGGTGATGTGCGAACCAATGGCCAGTTGGCCACCGAGTTGTTTTTGCAAATAGGGTGCTGCCGACAAATGGTCAGCGTGCACATGCGTCTCCAAAATCCACTGCACGCGCAAATCCAGCGCCTTCACACGCGCCACCAATTGGTCGGCGCTGGCGGTGCTGGTGCGGCCCGACTTGGGGTCGTAGTCCAGCACGCTGTCGATCAAGGCGCACTGCCGGGTGGACAGGTCGGCCAAGATGTGGCTGAAGGTGAACGTGGCCGGATCAAAAAACGATTCGATGTGCATAGGGCTTATGTCGTGAACGGTTCACTGGATTAACCGGAAAGCGAAGTTCATGGTGTTGCGCTTCTCAGTCAAATATCAGTAAAAACGAATATTGTCACTGAAACTTTGATCTACTTCCATCAAAACCCGCTGACCTGAGTCAAAAAAGGCTTTCAGCAGAGCGAAGCACCTGTTGCAAACGGTTAATGGCGCTCCGGCAGTTTCAACGCTGGCGCATCGCCAGCACGGGCCACAGCAACACCGCCGCCGCCACGCCCACACCCGCGGCCATGCCCAGCAAAGCGGCCCAGTCCACCCAATACCCCATGTTGGCCAGCGTGGACTTTGACAAGGACGGCAAAGCCAACACCGCCGCCAGCGACACCAGCACAGCCACAGCCGCCAGCGTGGCTGGCTTGACCCGCTTGAGCTTATTGCGGTTGATCACCATCATGACTGCCCACATCAACACCAAAGGCGCCAGCGCGGGCAGCAGGCCTAAGGCCGTTTCGTAAGCGATGTTCATCGCCAGCCAGATTTCATACATGGGCGTCTCCTGATGTTTTGAGTGGTCTTCAGACCCGGCCCTTGAGCGTGGCCATGTAGGCGGGCTTGAGCAGGTGGTATTTCATCAGCCAGGCAAAGTAACTGGCCTGCAGTGGCTCGATCATGGGAAGCGTTGGCCTGAGATTGCCCGCGTAGTCGAACTCGATCAGCATGGCCGAGCCCTCTTTCACGATCAGCGGGCACGAGGTGTAGCCATCAAACTTTTGGCCCGGTGCACGGCCCGCGATCACGTCCACCAAGTGCTCGGCCACGATGGGCGCACTCTTTTTGACGGTGGCAGCCGTCTTGCCACGCGGCGTGCCGTTCACATCGCCCACACCAAACACATTGGGGTAGCGGCGGTGCTGCAAGGTGTCCTTGTCCACCTCCAGCCAGCCGCCTGCGGCAAAGGGGCCCTCTTTCCAGGCCAAGTCGGAATTCTTGACCGCATCGGGCGCGCGCATGGGCGGCACCACATGGATGAAGTCGTAGGGCACCTCGGTGCTTGCGCCTTCGGGCGAAACAAAACGCGCCCGCTGCGCACCGATGTCGATGCCCTGCAGCTTTTGCGTGGTCTCGACCGCGATGCCCAAGTCCTTCCAGCGTGCGAGCACGTTGTCATTCACCACCTTGACGCCAAACACATTGCCCAGCGCCGAGTAAAACGTCACCTTGGATTGGCCCAGCATGCCCGACTGCGCCAAGCGGTCGCGCAGCATGAAGGTCATCTTCAGGGGTGCACCCGCGCACTTGAGCGGCGTGGCGGGCAACGTCAGCACCGCATTGCCGCCTTTGCGCCGAAACGCGTCCATGCTGGCCCAAGTGGCCTGCGCCGCCTCGGGGCTGGGGTACACGCTGGTCAGCCCCTTTTGGCCAATGGCGTTCACATCCATGCCCTCGATCAGCGACCAGTCCTGGTGCGTGCCCATGGCCACCACCAGGTAGTCGTACTTGACCCGCTGGCCCGAAGACGTGACCACCGTGTTGCTGACCGGGTCCAGCTCACTCACCATGTCCTTGATCCAGTTGATCTGCGGTGGATGGAAGTCTGCGTTGCGATCGCGTACCTTGCTCACCGGCCACACGCCCGTGGCCACCAGGGTGTACCCGGGCTGGTAGTTGTGTTCTTCCTTGCGGTCGATCAGGGTGATCTTGGCCCCATCAAGCAAGGCATGGAGCCGATTGGCCACGGCAATGCCGCCCAGACCACCACCCAAAATCACGATGTGCGCCTGTGTTTTGGTTTTGGCCGCTTGGGCAGCGGGCGCAGCGCTGGCCAAAACGGCCGCGCCTGCCGAGCCCAGCAACCACTGGCGGCGGCTCAGCGCGGAGGTTGAAGCGCGGATTGAAGCACGGGTTGAGGTGGGGGTGGGGGTGGGGGTGGTTGCCATGCTGTCTCCTCTTGCACAGGAGGGATCTTGGCAGCTTGAAACTCAAACGGCTTGATGCAGATCAATCATGATCGCGACGAACTGGCAGCATCGCGCGCGACTCTTGCATGGCTGGAAGGGTCTTGGCGTTAGGCACCTTGAATTCGAGTGGAAAAACCACACCCGTCGACCCATCAAAGGCCGACTGTGTCGTTGTTGGCTGGTTTAGGAATCAAACCAACTCAGTCTGATGCATTGGACCGCTGGCGCAACAGCCTGCCGGCCGCTTGAGGCTGTGATCCCAAGCGCTGACCATTGACAAAAACGGCTTCGATGCCAATGGCTCGACTGATCAATCGGTCTTGTCCCGCAGGCAGGTCGTAGACCCGCTCGAGCGGACCCGCATCGACCCGGTCAGGGTCAAAAACAACCAAATCGGCGGGCAATCCCACAGCCACCCGTCCGCGGTCATGCAAGCCAAATACATCGGCCGGGTGCGAGGTCAGACGCCGAACCGCCTCCTCCAGACTCAAAGCACCGCGTTCACGAACCCAATGGCCCAGAAGATAAGTCGGATGACACGCGTCGCACAACTGGCTCATGTGCGCGCCACCGTCGCCCAGACCCAACACCACATGGGGGTCGGCCAGTATCTCGCTGACTTCACTTTCATCAAAATTGAGAAGCGCAATCCGCCAGCGCATTTGCAAATTGCTGGCAAGGGCCAGATCCAGCATCAAGTCAACCGGATCAACCTGCCGCTCCTGCGCCAAATCGACCAGCTTGCGTTCGAGCAGACTTGAATCCTCTGCCCCAGAAACGACCATCTCTCGAAAAGAGGCCCTTCGCGTGTCGCCTTCCGCTTCTTTACCGGCAAACCAAGCGTCGTCCGGACCCCGACCGGCAACCTGGCGTTTGAGCCGGGCACGAAAAACCGGATCGCTGTAAACGGCACGGCGCTGCGTCTCATTGTCGGCAAGACGAACCGACTCGAAGGAGGCCCAAGTGTCAAACACGACGGGTGAGCGAAAGTCAAACTCAAACTGTATGGGCCGACAGGCACCTTGACCATGAATGGGCAAACCCCGCAAACGTTGCTGTGCGGCATGCTCGAGCTGGGCACGGTGCGACCCCGGCCCCAGCGAGCCTGCCAGAAGCGACGTCCATACGACAGGCCTGCCGCTGACTTCATGCAGTTGCTCATAGGCTTGCCACAGAGGCTCGCGTCCAACGTTGTAATGGATCAAGCCATGGCCGGACTCGCCAACTGCCCGCGCAAGCTCCAGCATTTCGTCGAAGTCGGCCAGCCGACTGGGGACGGGTCTGCCCGAATAGCCCACATGGACCTTGGAGACCGATGTGGCAAAGCCGACGGCGCCTACTTCCATGGCCTCTCGAACCAGTGCCCGCATCTGGGCCACCTCCGCTGCTGTGGCCGCCCGCGTTGTCGCCTCATCGCCCATCACCCACAAGCGCACCGGCGTGTGACCGACCATCACAGCCACATTGATACCCAAAGATGTGCGCTCAAGCAGGTCCATGTATTGCGTGAAAGTCTGGAAAGGCCATGGACTGCCCAGCCCCTCTTCCAGCGCCGACAAGCTCATGCCCTCGACACGCTCCAGCGTGCGCAAAATCAAATCACGGTGCTCGGGTCGGGTCGGCGCGACGCCAAACCCGCAGTTGCCCAACACCGCCGTGGTCACCCCGTGCCAGGGCGAGACCGTCAGCTCCGAGTCCCACAACACCTGGGCGTCGTAATGGGTGTGGATGTCCACAAAGCCCGGCGCAACCACCAAACCTTGCGCATCAAGCGTCTGCCGCGCCGTGCCCAGCCCATCGCCGATCGCCACGACACGCCCATCCTTCACGCCGACATCGGCTTGGCGTCGCGGGTTGCCCGTGCCGTCAATCAGCGTACCGCCAGCAATTTTCAGGTCGAAATCAGACATGGCGTCACTCGACCTTCACGCCAGTGAATTCAATCATGCGGCGCCAGTAATCGAGATCACCACGCTGCCGTTCGGCCAGAGCATCGGGACTGCTGCCGATCGGGTCAAAGCCCAGGGTCTTCCAACGCTCCATCGATTCTGGATGACGCAAGGCCTTGTTGATTTCCGCCGACAACCGCTCAGCAATTGGACGTGGCGTGCGGGCCGGGGCAAACACGCCATACCAGCCCTCAATCACAAAGTCCTTAAAACCGGCTTCCACCATGGTGGGCAAATCGGGGGCTGCAGGCGAGCGTTTGGCGCACGTTTGAGCCAGCGCCCGCACCCGGCCGGAGCGGGCCAAAGGCAAGGATGAGGGCAAGTTGTCAAACATGAAACTGATGCGCCCAGCGAGCAGATCCGGCATGGCAGCACCGCTGCCTTTGTAAGGCACGTGGGTCGCTTTGACATTGCTGTTTCGCAGCAGCAACTCAGCCGCAACGTGCTGCGAGCTGCCCGCTGCAGCGGTTCCGTAGCTGGCGGCGCCAGCCTGCTTGGCCAGCCAATCAACAAGCTCACGCACATTGGTCGCCGGCACGCTCGGCGGCACGATCAGCGCCAGGCAGGCGGTGCCAACCAGCGTCAAAGGCTGGAAGTCACGGATCGGATCGAAGGCCATGTTGGGGAAAAAAATCAGGTTCGACGCATGTGTGCTCTGTGTGCCAAAGACCATCGTGTAACCGTCGGGCGCAGCGCGAGCGACAAACTCCGAACCAATGGCACCCGAAGCCCCGGCACGGTTTTCAACCACCACGCTTTGTCCCAGTGACTCTGCCAAACGCGCAGACAGCACCCGCGAGATCGCATCAGTTGGCCCGCCAGGGGCAAAAGGAACGACCCATTTCAACGGTCGATTGGGCCAGTCGGACTGCGCATTGGCACCCAAAGCGGCAACCATCATGGCAGCAGCGGCAAGAACGGATCGAATGGAAACGGACATGGTTGATTTCCTTTTGGACTTGATGGGCGGACAAGAAACGACTGATGAACAGTAAAAATCATGTTGCTGCTTTTGTCAATGCAACAAAGTCGCGTTCGTCAAAATGATAAAAAACAACAACTGTTCAAAAAGCAAATGAATGACCCAAATCACCATGGGACTCGCGCGACGGTGAGTTCACGGTGCGCCGTCTCTTGAGACAACAAAAAGCCCACAGCTTGTGGCGTGGGCTTTTTGTAAGGTGTCGCGCTGCTTGCACAGCAGTCGGCTGAGGCATCCGCTGGGAGGGCTCAGCGCTGCAACAACCCCTCGTTCGCAATTTCATAGCGTCTGCCTTGTTTGTCACAAGGCTTCAGGGCACCGTCGCGCACCAAGGCGCTGATTTCGCGGCTCACGGTTTCGAGTTTGATGTCGAGCATGGCGCCCATGTCGTCGCGCGCAAAAAAGGAGGTGATGCTGGGTTGGTCGGGGTCGCGCATTTTCAGGGCCAAGGCGGCCACGCGTTGGCGGGCCGAGCCGAAGTTCAGGTCGGCCAGCCAGTCGTCGGCGTCTTTCAGGGCTTGTTGCCACTTTTGCATCAGGCGCTTGTGCAGGCGTGGCGAGTTGAACGACAGGTGGTGCAGCACCGACAGGGGGATGCGGCAGACTTGGGCTTCCACCAGCGCGATGGCTTCGCTGTCGTAGTGGGCTGTGGCCAAGGCTTCAAGACCGATCACGTCGCCGGAGCGCAACACGCGCACGATGCGTTCACGGCCGTCAGCGGTGGTCCGCACCAGTTTGACCATACCTTTGCGCAATGTGAACACGCCCACGGCGGTTTGGCCCTCGGTGTACAGCGCCATGTCGGGCGCGAAAACCATGTCATCAATAGGGGTGTGGATTTCGCCAAAGTCCTGCTCGTTCAGGTCGGCAAACAGCACCATGTCGCGGATACCGCAGTTGCGGCAGTCCGAGGTGCCTTTCCAAGCCGAGTCAATCTTGATGGGGATCATGTTTTGAATCTAGCATGTGCACCGAGCGGCCAGTGACGCTTGTGCTTTACAAAACCTTGCGCCCTTGGGCCATGCGCTCTTCGAGATAAGGGCCGTAAAAGTCGGGCAGGTAGGCGCCTTCCATGCGCTCGGCCACTTCTTTGCCCCCGGGCCCAAAAAACAGCAGCGTGGGGGTGATGGAGACTTTCCACCGCCGGGTCAGTTCGTCGTGGTTGGTGAGCTTGCCCGCAAAGTCGAGCACAGGCTGGTTGTTGCGCATGTCCACCTGCACGATGACCGTGCCTGCCAGCGCCATGGGCGAGAGGTGGCTTTGCCGGGCTTGTCGGCAAAACACACAGCCGTCCAAGCTGACCATGACGATCAAGGGCTGCTTATTTTTCAGGGCGCGTGCCAGTTCATCGGGCAGCGATTGTGCGGCAGGCAAGGTGGCTGCACGGCCCGATTGCGCCCAAGCGGACGTGGCTGCAAGCGAGACCCCCAACCGTACCAACCAGTCGCGGCGACGCAGAACGGACGAAGAAAACAAAGGCAGGTTGTAAGCCATGAATTGCGGACAGTGGACAATAGTGGGTTTTGCGATGCGGACAGATGCATCGCCAAAGTCGCATTTTTAATATAAGAACCCAATGAATTATTGGAGAAATCCATGAATCTCGCAAGCTTGCTCGAAACCTGGGGAGACTCGAATGTACTGGCCATGGCCGGTGCATTGGTGGGCTTCATTTTTGGCCTGGCGGCGCAGCGCACCCGTTTTTGTGCCCGGGCGGCCGTGCTGGAGTGCTGTGAAGGCAAAACAGGTGACCGGTTCAGCGTGTGGTGGCTGGCTTTTGGGGCGGCGCTGGTGGGCGTACAGGCGCTGGTGTGGTCGGGCGGACTGCAGCCCGCCAACTCGCGCTACATCACCGGGGTCGGCAGTGTGTCGGGTGCGGTGCTGGGCGGCTTGTTGTTTGGTGCAGGCATGATTTTGACGCGCGGCTGCGCCAGCCGCCTGCTGATTTTGTCGGGCAATGGCAATTTACGCGCCTTGCTCGCAGGCCTGGTCTTTGCCGTCACGGTGCAGGCCAGCATTGCCGGTTGGCTGGCCCCTGCCCGCCAAGCCATGGCCGGTTGGTGGGCTATCGATGGTGGGGCTGGGCGTGATTTGCTGCAGATCACTGGCATGGGTACCACGGGCGGGCTGGTGCTGGCGCTGTTGGCTTTGGCCACAGGGGTTTTCTTTTTCTTCAAGACGCACCAGCGGCGCTGGGGCTTGGCGCTGGGGGCCATCGTGGTGGGCCTGAGCATTGCACTGGGCTGGGGCCTGACGCAGGCGATTGCCTCGACGTCGTTTGAGGCGGTACAGATTCAGGGCCTGAGCTTCAGCAGCGCATCGGCCGAGATGCTGATGCGGGTGTTGTCCACCGCCACATCGCCCAGTCTGGGCTTTGATGCCGGTTTGTTGCCCGCCACTTTCGCGGGCTCTTTGCTGGGCGCATTGGTCGGGGGTGACTTCAAGTTCGAGGGCTTCAAGACAGAGAACAAACTGGGCCATTACCTCACAGGTGCAGTTCTGATGGGTTTTGGTGCGGTATTGGCGGGCGGCTGCACCGTGGGCGCGGGAATGACTGGGGGCTCGGTGTTCTCGCTCACGGCTTGGCTGACCCTGATCGCCATCTGGCTGGGTGCGGGCCTGTCTTGGCGCATTCACCGCAGCATGGGCTGGCAAATCTGAATGGTTTTTGAGCGTTGGCCCTTCAGCGCTGAACGGGCATAAAAAAACGCCGCCAGTCCCAAGGACTGCGGCGTTTTTTCAATGGCGCAGCAAGCCGCCACGCGCAAGGTGCATCAGGCCAGAGTGTCGGCCCAGATGTTTTGCGCCCAAGACCATGCGTAGACACCTTCAAGTTCATTGGCAGCGCTGGACACGCCGCCAGACCCAGGCACGGTCAGCATGGTTTTCTTTTCTGCGTCGTAGCGGTGCACGCTGGCCACGTGGACCACGTCTTTGCTGCTGACATAGCTGTAGCAGGTATTGTTGTAGATCGGCATCGGGTTGACCTCTTTGCCCATCAACAAGGCCACCACGGCCGCCGCGCAGGTCTTGCCGTGCTGGTTGGCCATATGGCCCGACTTGGGCATGCCGGGCGCGATCTGGATCGAGTCACCCAAAACGTGCACATTTTTGGCGGCTTTGGATTCGAATGTGAGGAAGTCCACTTCGCACCAGCGCTTGTTGGCGGTGGCCAAACCTGCGTTGACAGCAATGTCACCCGCACGCATGGAGGGGATCACGTTCAACACGCTGGCCTTGATGTCTTCGTTGAACTCGAACTTCAAGGTGTTGGTGGCCGCATCCACATCGGTCACGTTGTGTTTGCTGCGGTACTCGATGATGCCTTTGTAGCGCTCGGACCAGGCTTTTTTGAACAAGGCGCCCTTGGAGGTCACGTCATCGTTGGCGTCCAGGATCAGCACTTTGCTCTTGGGCTTGGCTTTGCTGATGTATTCGGCCGCTTGGCAAGCACGCTCGTAAGGGCCGGGGGGGCAGCGATAAGGCGCAAGCGGGATGGACATGGCGAACACGCCGCCATCGGGCATCGCTTCGAGTTGCTTGCGCAGAGTGACGGTTTGTTCGCCCGCTTTCCAAGCGTGCATGACTTTGTCTTTGGCGCCAGCCTTGTTCATGCCGGGCAAAGTCTCCCACATGAAATCCACACCGGGCGAAACGATCAGGCGGTCATAGCTGAGCTCGGCACCATTGGCCAGCTTGACAATGCGCTTGTCGGCGTCGATGGTGTTGACGCGGTCTTTGATGACCTTGACGCCATGGCGCTTGGTCAGGTTGTCATAGGGGGTGGTGATTTCGGTGATGGTTCTGCTGCCGCCAATGACCAGGTTGGACATGGGGCAAGAGATGAATGCATCGCTGGGCTCGACCAAGGTGACCTGGATTTTGTGCTCAGACCACATGCGCAGGTATTTGGCGGCTGTGGCACCGGAGTAGCCCCCGCCAATGACCACCACCTTGGGGCCGCTGCCGCCACCCACGGTGGCACAACCCGAAACCAGTCCCATGGCGCCCAAAGCGGAGCCAGTCTGCAAAAAATGACGACGTTGCATGGCAGTTCTTCCTTATTTCTTCTGGGCGGCAAAGTAGCCAGCGATGGCGGCGATTTGCTCGTCGGAATAGCCTTTAGCCAGCTGGTGCATGATGGTGGCCGCTGGCACGCGGTCGGATTTGTAGTCCAGCATTTTTTGGATGGTGACCTCTTTGGGCACACCCGCCAAAGCAATCATGCCGGGTTGGGCATGGCCATTGGTGCCGTGGCAGGCCGCGCACGATGCGGCCCAGCTGCGCACATGCAGCGGATCGACCTGGGCTTGGGCCAGGCCAGACACGGCGACCAGTGCGGCCGCTGTCAAAGCGTGTTGAATCTTCATGGGTTTTCCTCGAAAAAAACGGTCAGGGCTTGTGAACGTCTCAACGCCCATCAGGGGCGCAGATAAACAAATTTCTCGTTGGCCTGCAGTTTGGCCACTTCGGCCACACCGGAAGGCACCACTTTGGCTTCCATCAGCAACTTGTCGGGTGAGATTTTGCGCGAGACCAAGGTGTTGTTGCACACACGGAACTCCACGCCTTTGTTGACCAGGTCACTGACGCCACCCGCAAAAGGCTGGTCCTGCTGGTTGGTGGCACCGTCAAGAAGAAAGTCGATGCCCAAACCGTGGGTCACGACCACGATTTTGGCACTCGGGTCGGCAGCCAGGTGGTTGCGGATGTTGCCGATGGCCCGAGAGGCCTGGGGGATGCCTTCGCTCAGGTGGTAGACCACCTTGATCTCGGCCCAGCTCAGGGTGCAAGCCAGCAGGCAAGCCATCCATAACAGGTGTTTTTTCATTCGTTGCTCCTTAAGTATGGATATTAGTCGGGTCAAAGGTGAAAGCGTGCCCGTGAAAACCCGGTCTGAAACTGACTTTGATCTTTCAATCGTTTTCGCTGGCAATTTGCACGCAGACGGAGCGGCAAAGGGTGACCACGCGGTCGTTGACGATGCGGTAAAAAATTTGCACACCCTCTCGGCGCTTGCCCAGCACGCCCGCTTGGTAGAGGGTGTTCAGGTGCTGCGACATGTTGGGCTGGGTGGTGTCGATTTCGGCCAGCAGCTCACCCACGTTCTTTTCGCCGTTGCACAGGGCGCTGATGATGCGCAACCGCATGGGGGCCGACATGACCCGAAAGACCTCGGCGGCTTTTTCAAAAACCTCTTCCGATTCG
>JAIXOZ010000035.1 GCA_027486495.1 Comamonadaceae bacterium
CCACATGTGAAACATCAACACGAAGGAAAAAACAATGGGAAAGAGTCCGAAGACCAGGAAGAGCAACAAAAATGGGCTGATCAGCACGTAAGGTGCCAACGCGGGTGTCAGCACGGGCTTCATCAACGGCTCGCTCGTCTTTGTACCAAGCGGTGTGCGTCCTTGAGTGCTTGGTCAATGGGTTTGTTTTTGGTCAAAACCAAATCCAGTTCGGCATTGACGATTTCTTCGGCCACGCTGTCGTTCTTGAAAACCATGGTGGGTTTGATTTGGGCCGCTGTGTTTTTCCATTCGAGTCTGGCTTTTTGCCCACCCAAGAATGCCACGGGTTGGTTGAAAAACTCCCCGTTTTGCGCTTCGATCAGGGCGGGGAATGCATTGAATTTCTCAAAGGCCATCTGTTGCTGCTTGCTGTTCAAGGTCAAGTGCTGGATCAAGTCCCAAGCCAATTCCTTGTTCACCGCTTTTTTCGGGATGGCATAAAAGGTGCCGCCCCACGAGGTGGCGATGCGCTCGGGCAGAACTGTGGAACGCCAAAGCCCACTGGTATTGGGGGCCAACCAATTTTGCAAGTGCCCACCCAACCAGGCACCCATCATCTGCACAGACACCGTGCCGCGCTTGAGCGACTCACCCCATTCGTTGGACCAAGCGTTGATTTTGGCGTCCAGACCTTGCGCTCTGATTTGTTGAGCGATCTCAAATCCGCGCTTGAATCGGGGTGAGGTATCGATGACGGATTTGCCTTGGTCATCAAAGTAAACCCCGTGGCCTGCGGGTATGCCCGTTCTGATCACGATGTCTTTGACATCACGGGCGTGCGCCACCAAATAAGCGCCGCTTTCTTTTTTAATTTTTTGCCCGCTTTGGATGAAGCTTTCCCAAGACTGTGTCAGGTCTGACTCTTTGACCTTGGCCTTGGCCAATAAATCATGTCTGTAGAACATGGCCCCCGGTCCAATGTCTGTTGGCACAGCCACTTGGCCATGGGCGGCTGAGCGGCCTTGTGCCAAGGCGTAAGGCACCATTTTGGTTGCATGTTGGCCAATTTGGTACGGTGCTTTGGCCAAATCTTCCAGACCCCCGCTTTGGGCGAATCGTCCCAAATAGCCATATTCAATGGTCATGACATCGGGCAGTCCTGTCGATGTTGCCAATCCAGTCGTCATTGCAGTGTGGTGGTCTGCATACTCGCGACTGACCACCTTCACTTCGACATTGGGGTTTTTCTTTTGCCACTCTTGCAGCGCTGCTTTGACAATGTCATCCACGGCAGGAAATGCAGCCACCGTCATGCTTGTTTTTTGAGCAAACGCCATGCCCATCGAAATCACGCAAAGCCAAAAAACAGCTGTTTTTTTCATGAAAGTCCTTTTTCTGAAAGCGCTTTCATTCTATTTTCATCATCTCTAAAGTCAAGTCATGCGAGGGTTTTCACTGAGTCATACCTCTGTGCGGTATCTCGATCGCGGTCATTAACTTAAAGTTCAGAGTCAACCCCACATCTTGAGAATGTTCTCAAAGCCGTGCTGTTTGTCGAAGCAGACGATCTGCTCAAGCGCCTGATCGGCGAGGAATACAAGCGCAATCCCCTCTACGGCATCCGCAAGATGGTGGTGTATTTGGGGCGCCGCGGACACCGGGGTCGGTTGTACTAAAACTGCGGAACAGCTTTGGAGGAGCCTCAAACACAAAGACGTGCACAACCCGGATGCCGAAGGCGCTGACAGCCCCGAAGCTGAAAGCACCGAAGCGCCCAGCGACGAGCGCAAAGACGCACCGTTTTAAGCGCGCAACGGACGCGTCCAACCCGCGTCTTCAGCGCAAAAAAAAGCACCCCAAGTGGGGTGCTTTTTTTGTGCCTGGTCGCCGATCAGTTGCCGGCCGTTGACTCGTCGCCTGAATCGCCCTCGGGGGGTGGCAAACGCACGGCCAGCACCTTGTCGATGGCACGGCCATCCATGTCCACAATCTCCAGTTTCCAGCCTTCCCATTGCACCGAATCGGCCACCTTGGGCAAGGTGCCGGTCAGCAACATGATCATGCCGCTCAGGGTGTGGTAGCGGCCGCGCTCTTCTTCGGGGACCTCTTCCAGGCCCAAGCGGTCCTTGAGTTCGGGCACCGGAATGTGGCCGTCGAGCAGCCAACTGCCATCGTCGCGCTGCACCGCCCAAGAGGTTTCAGGGTCACGCGGCTGGAACTCGCCGGTGATCGCCTCAATCAAGTCCTGCAGCGTGATGATGCCCTGCACCTCACCGTACTCGTCAATGACAAAGGCCATGTGCACATCGGACAACCTGAAGTTGTCGAGCAACTCCATGCCGGTGATGGTCTCGGGCACATACAAAGGCGCTTGCAACGCTTGCTCACGCAGTGACTGCGATTTGTCTTTCAGAGCACGCGCCAGCCACTGGCGCGCGTTGATCACGCCCAAGATGTTTTCAATGCCGCCTTGCACCACCGGAAAGCGGGCATGGTCCGACTCTTCAATGTGGCGCAGGCTGTCTTCAAATGAATCGTCCACGTCCAAACACACGATGTCGGCACGCGGCACCATGAGCGAGCCAATTTGCCGGTCGTCCAGTCGGAACACATTGCGCACCATGGTGTGCTCATGCGACTCGATCACGCCGGCCGAGGTGCCTTCGACCAACATGGCGTGGATTTCTTCCTCGGTCACGGGCGTGCCCTTGGTCTCTTTCACACCCATCAAGCGCAACAAGGCGCGGGTCGAAGTCGACAACAAAATCACAAAGGGCTTGGTCGCCAAGGCCAAAAAGTTGATGGGCCGCGCCACCAGGCGGGCGAAGGTCTCGGGGTAAGACTGGCCAATGCGCTTGGGCACCAACTCACCCACCACAATCGAGAAATAAGTGATGGTCAGCACCACAATGCCGGTGGCAGCAAAGCTGGCATAGCCGTTGGGCACCCCCAAAGACACCAACCACATGGCCATGGGTGCGGCCAAAGCGGCCTCACCCACGATACCGTTCAAAACACCGATGGAGGTGATGCCGATCTGGATGGTGGACAAAAACCGTGTGGGGTCTTCCCCCAGTTTGACAGCCGCTGCGGCGCCGCTGTCGCCCTCATCAATCAACTTCTGAAGCCGGGTTTTACGGGCCGTGACCAAGGCAATCTCGGACATGGCAAACACCCCGTTCAGACAGATGAGGGCAAAAAGTATCGCTATTTCCATACAACGGGCTCGCTTGAGCCCTGAGAGTTGAGAGGCTTACATTGTAAGTAAATGCAAATGAGTCCCCAAAGACCTTGCCAGGCGCTGTCCCGCATCACTTCAATGAGCAACGCCAATGACAGCAAGGCCCATATTTTTCAGATATTGCATGTGCCCAAAACTTTCGTTCACCCGGTAAAGAGCGTCCGCCCCCCCCGCGCCGAATAAAATCAGCCCTGCCCCACCACTGCCCCCTGCCCCGGTGACCCCTGCCGAGTCGGCCCAGCCCTTGATGCCAAACGACACCTCAACCGCCTCCAGCCCCGCTGACTTCGCTGGCCACACCCCCATGATGGCCCAGTA
>JAIXOZ010000061.1 GCA_027486495.1 Comamonadaceae bacterium
TAGCCGAGCTCGCGCACAGCTTGCATGAGGGCCGGAGCCAGATTCAATTCTTCAAAGTTCATTTTTACAGAGCGCCATGTCCGGCGCGGGTATCGGCTCATTCAACTGCTGTTGGCAGTTACCAGTGTTGGCCGATAAGTCTTAAGGTGGGCATGGAAACCGCAGGCGCTTGTTTTGAGCGTTGCCTGGGTCAGGCCCCAGCAGAAGTGCTGATGCTGGGGCAACTGGAGGCCTCAGCGGTGTTGATTGTGACACAAAGCGGGCAGGGCGCTGAAAGCACCCCATCTCTGACGTGGCTCAAAGATGGGGCCGAGGCTCAATTAAAGCCTGCGATGGCCTTCACTTCGAGGTATTCCTCCAAACCAAAGCGGCCCCATTCGCGGCCATTGCCCGATTGCTTGTAGCCGCCAAAGGGGGCGGTGCGTTCGTTGGGCACGCCGTTGAGGTTGATGTTGCCTGCACGCAGCCGACGGGCCACAGCGCGCACGCGGTCCTTGTCACCACCGGACACATAGCCGGCCAGGCCATAAGGCGTGTCGTTGGCCATGCGAACAGCGTCTTCGTCATCGGCGTAACCGATGATGACCAACACCGGGCCGAAGACTTCTTCGCGGGCAATGGTCATGTCGTTGCGCACGTTGCCGAAGATGGTGGGGCGCACCAGATAGCCCGCGCTGTAACCCTCAGGGCGCCCAGGGCCACCAGCGACCAGCGTGGCACCTTCCTCGATGCCCTTGGCAATCAGGCCCTGAATTTTGTGCCACTGGGCCTCGTTGACCACGGGGCCCATCTGCGTGTCATCGGCGCGCGGGTCCCCTGCTTTGGTTTTGTCGGCCACGGCCTTGGCAATCGCCATGACTTCGTCCATGCGCGACTGCGGCACCAGCATGCGGGTGGGCGCATTGCACGACTGACCTGAATTGAGGAACACATGGGCCACGCCGCCGCTCACGGCTTTTTGGAAGTCCGCGTCGTCCAAGATGATGTTGGGCGACTTGCCGCCCAGCTCTTGGCTTACCCGCTTGACGGTGGGGGCCGAGCGTTGCGCCACGTCGATGCCTGCGCGGGTCGAGCCGGTGAAGGACATCATGTCGATGCCCGGGTGCTCACTCATGGCCGCACCCACATCCGGGCCCATGCCATTGATCAGGTTGAACACACCGGCAGGCACGCCTGCCTCGTGCAGGATTTCGGCAAAGATCAGTGCGCAGCTGGGCGTGTATTCAGAGGGCTTGAGCACCATGGTGCAGCCTGCGGCCAAAGCCGGGGCCACCTTGCAGGCGATCTGATTCAGAGGCCAGTTCCAGGGTGTGATCATGCCCACCACACCTATGGGCTCGCGCACCACTTCGGCGTTGCCGATGGTTTCTTCAAAAGCGTAGTCCTTGAGCACGCCCAGCGTGGCCACGATGTGCCCGAGGCCTGCGCCAACCTGCATCTTTTCGGCAAACGCCAGAGGCGCACCCATTTCATCGGAGACCGCCGCGCCCAAGTCTTTGGCGCGGGTCTTGTAGACCTCGATGATGCGGGTCAACAGCGCGATGCGTTCTTCTCGGGTGGTCTGGCTGAAGGACTCAAAAGCACGCCGTGCTGCGGCAACAGCCTTGTTCACGTCGTCGGCGTTGCCCAAGGCAATGTCGTGCAGGGCTTGTTCGTTGGCGGGGTTGATCACGGTGCGGGTCTTTGACTGCGAGGGCTCGACCCAAGCGCCGTCAATGTAGAACTTCAGATGTTGGACCATGGTGTATCGGAAATGGATTGAAACGAAATCTGTTTTACAGGGGAATGCGTTTCTTGGCAGTACACCCGGCGACACGCCATGGGTTGAAACCCCAGTGTCGCCGGCTGTTGAGGTGCCCTAAACTGGTGCGCACATATTTTTTGAGAGAGCCTTCTATGAACACCCGATCGTTGCGCCGTCCCTTTCTTCAGCTGAGCTTGGTGGCACTGGCTCTCGGGCTGACAGCTCCTGTTTGGGCACAGGCGGCCAAGTGGCCTGCCAAGCCCATCAAGATCATTGTCGCCTTCCCGCCCGGGGGCCTGACCGATGCCTATGCCCGCAATTACGGCGACTACTTGTCCACCAAGCTGGGCGTGCCCGTGCTCATCGAAAACAAGCCCGGCGCGGGTGCCATCATTGGCATTGATGCTGTGGCCAAGTCACCTGCTGACGGCTACACCTTCGGCATGAGCACCTCGGGCACCTATTGGCAAAACCGCATCCTTTATTCCAAGCTGCCCTACAACCTGGACAAAGACCTGACGCCAGTCACCGTGTTCCCCTCGGGCCCGCTGGTGGTGGGCATCCCCGACAAGATTCCAGCGAAGAACATGGCCGAGTTCGTGGCTTGGGCCAAAAAGAACCCCACCTCCATGGGCACGTATGCACCGGGCTCTTACCCGCACATGGTGGCCGACCAGACCAACCGACAGCAGGGCACTCAAATTCAGTCGGTGCACTACCGAGGCGAAGCGCCCATGTGGCTCGATGTGGCTTCGGGTCAGTTGCAAATTGCTGTGGGCAGTTTCCAGGCCTTCAATGCCGTGTCCACGCGCGGCGTGCGCCCGATTGGCGTGACGGGCAGCTACCGCTCGCCCAAACTGCCCGATGTGCCCACCCTGACCGAGCAAGGCAACACTGAAAAACTCGTCACGCTCGAAGGCGGCCTGCCCCTGGTGGCTCCTGCTGGCACGCCCGAGGCGGTGCTCAAACGCATGGCCGATGAGGCCGTGGCCTGGGCCAACACCGAACGCGCGGCCAAGCTGCGCGAAACCTTCGCCATCCCCAACAAACCCAAAAACCTGGCTGAAACGCGCAAAGACTGGGAAGGCGAAGTGCCCGTGTGGATCAAGCTGGCGGTGGACTTGGGCATCAAGTTGGACTGACCCGTGGCGCTGGGTGGCATGGGCGCGCTGCTTTTTGTAGAAGCGCATGCCCGTGTACGAAGACGGCCGCACAAGCACCGAAATAGACTTGATCGAGCGCGACGATTTTGGGGCCACCACCAGCAACAAGCCGCTGAACTTTGTGCGGCATATCAAAACCCTGCTGGCCAGGCATGGCCGTGCGGCGGTGGTGTTGCCTGACAACGTGTTGTTTGAAGGTGGCGCAGGTCAGACCATTCGCAAAAAGCTGCTGCACGAGTGCGACCTGCACACGCTGCTGCGCTTGCTGACGGGCCTGTTTGATGCACAAGGCGTCAAGGCGATCGTGTTGTTCTTTGACAAAAAGCCCGCGCCCGCTGTGATTGCGCAAGAGATTGTGGAAGACCTGCAAGCCGCGCTGGAGCAGTTCATGCTGATTGCGGGTGATTTGGGGGCCGATGTGCCCGAAGTCGCGGTTTAATCTGGGCCATGAACAAAACCGATCAGATGAGTTTTTTCGGCTTCGAGCCGGGCGGGGTGGACAAGCCCAAAAAGGCGGGGCGTCCCCAGCTGGTCAAGCCGGTGGCGGTGTCCCTGGCTGCAGCTTTGCCCATGGCCGCGCCCACAGCCTCCAGCCAGAACCCGCTGCAGGCCCCCACCAACTTTCCCTCCCAGCCACAAAGCCCGCATGCCATGACTGAACCCGAAGCCATGGCCCAGGCGCTGGCGCAGCACCCGGACTTTCGCGTCTTGCGCCGCTTGGTGCCGCGCAGCGACTATGGCACTGTGAACGGGCAAGCCACCCGGCGCGTGATCGTGCTCGACACCGAAACCACCGGGCTGGACAGCAAGAGCGAAAGCATCATCGAGCTGGCCATGTTGTCGGTGCTGGTCGACGCGGCCACGGGTCTTCCTGTGGGCCCGGTCAGCATTTACGAGTCGTTTGAAGACCCGGGCAAGCCGATTCCAGCCCAGATCACCGAGATCACCGGCATCGACGACGCCATGGTGCAGGGGCAGCGCATCGACGACGCGGCCGTGACCGCGCTGGTAGCGCAGGCCGATTTGGTCGTGGCGCACAACGCCGGGTTTGACCGGCCTTTTGTGGAGGCGCGTTTTCCGGTGTTTGCCAGCAAGGCTTGGGGGTGTTCCTTCATGGGCATTGACTGGAAAAAAGAGGGCAGCGGCTCGGCCAAGCTGGAGTTTTTGGCGTCCGAGCGCGGTTGGTTTTACGACGCGCACCGAGCGCAAGTTGATTGCCACGCTTTGTTGCAGGTTTTGGCGTCCACCTTGTCCGATGGCCAGACCGGCTTGTCGCGCCTATTGACGTGGGCAGGTCAGACCCGTTACAAACTGCGCGCCACGGGTGCGCCGTTCGAGGCCAAAGACAAGCTCAAGTCACGCGGCTACCGGTGGGACGGGGATGGCCGTGTATGGTGGTGCAGTTTGAGTTCTGATGCGCTGCTGGACGCCGAATGCGTCTGGTTGCGGGCCGAGGTCTATGGACAACGCAGCGCCCGGGTGCAGATCGAAGCGATGGACAGCCGGGTGCAGTATTCCAGCCGATCGGGCGAGATCTTCATCAAAACCCTGTAAGACCGCGGCAGCGGCTTTGTGCGCGGGTCGCAACCGCGCTGAATAGGACGCCGCTGGGTGCTTCACCTCTACAACGTGCAGGCCATTGCCGCACACCATGATCGGTTGATGAATTGGTCTTCGCTGAAACCGTCCCATTTTCAGAAGCCACAGCCGTGTTCATCAACTCGGCCGAACGCCTGATCAGACCAGCGTGATGGCCCACCCAGTCAGCCCAAAACCCGCCTACCAGGCGGGTTTTTTTTGCCTCCGACGAGTCTGGTCCGGGCTGAAGCCACCGAATACCCACAACCCAGCCCGCCAACGGCGTGTAAGTCATGCGCCCAGCTCACCCGTGTCGTGGGTCATCGCAAATTGAATCACGAATCAAAAATTGCACAAAAAAGCAGCCCATAAATTCAAGGGGATACCCCAATTGGGGGTTATTTGTTTTTGTTTTTTTGACGATCATCGTATTTTAATCGTTAAAAACATCAAAAAAAGAAACAAATTTGATATCAGTAAATATGTCGATATTGAGTTTTAAAACGTCGAAATCATGAACAAAAGATGAATTTCAGATGCCATCACGAGCTGAGCACCGCACGACCATCTAAAGCGGGACGTGGGGTGGTTTGCGCGTCGGTTTGCAAGACTCTCGGGGGCCATTCAAGGGGCTGCTCAGGGGACCTGAACTTCAGGCGGGCATCGGCATGAGCGCAACCACAACCAACCTGGCAATGACCATCGCCACGAGACGGCCATGACCATTCAGAACAAATTCAAGCGCCTTTTCGGCACATTTGCAACACACCCCCCCACGCATTCAAGTGCGGATTTGGTGGCGGCCAGCATCGCCCCTTCCACACCGCAGCCAACACAGCCACAGCGGCACAAACCACAGCCATGAACACCAGCATGACCCCCCTTATCGCCATCACCGCCAACAAAAACAACCTGGCCGTCGGTGAAACCGCCATCCTGTCGTTCACCCTGTCTGAAGCCAGCAACAACTTCACGCAGTCTGACGTCACCGTCATCGGTGGCAGCCTCAGCAACTTCACGCAAAGCGCCACCAACCCGCTCGTCTACACCGCCACCTTCACGCCCAACCCCAACGCTTTGAGTGCGGCCCTCTTCATTGCCAGCGAAAGCTTCAGCGATGCCGCAGGCAACTTCAACCAAGACGGCGGCGAGCTCAACAACATGGCCTCGCTCGCCATCCAGTGCAAGATCGACACCACTCCCCCCACGATTGCTGTCACCGCTGACAAAGCCACCCTGGCTGGAGGGCAGAGCGCCCTCATCACCTTCACCCTGAGCGAACTCGCCACCAACTTCACCGCTGCCAACGTCACCGTCACCGGCGGCACGCTCAGCGGTTTTGCCCAAATCACCACCAACCCCCTGGTCTACACCGCCACCTTCACGGCCCATGACGTGCGCATCTTGGGCGGCTTGCAGCCCCCCACGGGTGGTGTGATCAGCGGCAGCGTCACCGTGGCCAGCAACCAATTCACCGACGCCGCAGACAACAACAACCAAGACGGTGCAGACACCAACAACACCGTCAGCTTCACGATCAACCTCGACATCACACCTCCCACCGTCATCGTCAGCACCGACAAGGTGGATTTGCTGGTCGGGCAAACCGCCACCATCACTTTCACCTTGTCTGAAGCCAGCAGCGACTTCACACTGGGCGACATCAGCGTTGTGGGCGGCGCGCTGAGCGGCTTTGCACAAAGCACCACCAACCCGCTGGTCTACTCCGCCACCTTCACGCCCACCGCCACAGCTTCCAGCGCCATGATCGTGGTCTCCAGCAACACCTTCAGCGACGCTGCAGGCAACCTCAACAAAGACGGCTCTGACCTGAACAACGCCGTCAGCCTCAAAACCAACTGCCCACCTGACACCCCCCCAGTCCTCCCGCCGGTTGTGGACACCACTCCTCCCACGGTGGCCATCAGTAGCGACAAAACCATGCTCGCCGCTGGTGAAACCGCCAGCGTCAGCTTCACCTTCTCCGAAGCCACCCACGACTTCACCATCGCCGACATCACTGTCATCGGCGGCGCCATGAGTGGCTTTGCCAAGAGCCCGACCAACCCGCTCGTCTACACCGCGACCTTCACCCCCGCACCTAACACCCAAGGCGCCATGATCCTGGTCAGCAACGACCGCTTCAGCGACGCCGCAGGCAACTTCAACAAAGACGGCGCAGACCTGAACAACTCCGTCTCGCTGGGCTTCAACTGCACCTGCTCCGACACCACGGTGCCCACCATCGAAATCAGCGCTGCTAAAAGCGTGCTTGACGTTGGTGAAGTCACCACCGTCGTCTTCAGGCTCAGCAAAGCAAGCACCGACTTCAGCCTGGCCGACATCACCTTGCTCGGCGGCACGCTGAGCAACTTCGCGGGCAGCGGCAAGGTCTACAGCGCCACCTTCACCCCCGCACCCACTGCCAAAAGTGCCATGCTGTTCGTGGCCAGCGACCGCTTCACCGACGCCGCAGGCAACTTCAACAAAGACGGCGCTGACGTCAACAACGTCTGGTCCTTTGGCCTGCAATGCACCCCCACCACGCCAGTTCCCGTTGCTCCCGCAGCCCCCGGCGCCATCCTGAACGCCATCAGCGACACCGGCACCCCAGGTGACAACACGACCACCGACAACACCCCCACGCTGTCTGGCACCGGCACACCTGGCAACACCATCGCCATCAAAGACGCCGCTGGCAACACCATCGCCACCGCTTTGGTTGCGGCCAACGGCACTTGGACGGCCACGCCCGCCAACCCATTGCCCGTGGGCCAGAACAACCTCAGCGTCATCGAAACCAACCCAGCTGGCATGGCCAGCGCCCCCACTGCACTGCCGCTCACCATCCAAAGCGCCTTGGTGCCCGTGGCCCCCGCAGCGCCTGCCGCCATCCTCAACGCCATCAGCGACAGCGGCACGCTCGGTGACAAACTCACCAACGACACCACGCCCACGATCAGTGGCACCGGCACGCCTGGCAACACCATCGCCATCAAAGACCCGGCGGGCAACACCATCGCCA
>JAIXOZ010000046.1 GCA_027486495.1 Comamonadaceae bacterium
CGTCTGTTTGAAGAAACCCTGCCCATGGCCGACTTCAGCACCGCCATGCGCGAAGCCCTGCTGGACGCCTGTGCGCTCGACTGGTCGGCCATCAGCCCCGCCATCTTTGGCAGCCTGTTCCAAAGCATCATGGACGAGAAGGCCCGCCGCAACCTGGGGGCGCACTACACGTCTGAGGCCAACATCCTCAAGCTCATCAAGCCGCTGTTTTTGGACGAACTGCACGCCGAATTTGAACGCGTCAAGGGCAACCGCAACAAGCTTTTTGAGTTTCACAAAAAGCTGCGGCAACTGACGTTTTTTGACCCCGCCTGCGGGTGCGGCAACTTCTTGGTCATCAGCTACCGCGAACTGCGCGAGCTGGAGCTGAAAGTGCTGCGGGCCGACCACGAACTGAGCGCCCACAAAGGGCAGCTGACGGTGGACGTGCATGGCCTGATTGGCGTGAACGTGGACCAGTTTTACGGCATCGAGATCGAAGAGTTTCCGGCCCAGATTGCGCAAGTGGCCCTGTGGCTGGTGGACCACCAAATGAACCTGCGCGTTAGCGTGGAGTTTGGCCTGTACTTTGCGCGCATCCCGCTCAAAAGCTCACCTGGCATCCGCCACGCCAACGCGCTGCGGCTGGGCTGGAGCGAGGTGCTGCCTGCGGAGCGGTGCACTTACTTGCTGGGCAATCCGCCGTTCTTGGGCAAGACCTACCAAAGCAAAGAACAAAAAGCCGACTTGGCTGCGGTGATGCAAGGCATCCATGGCGCAGGCGATTTGGACTTTGTTTGCGGCTGGTATGTGCTGGCCGCGCAATACATGCAAAGCAGCACAAACACGCAAGCCGCGTTTGTATCGACCAACAGCATCACCCAAGGCGAACAAGTGGCCGTGCTGTGGGGTGAGATGCAGCGCCTGGGCATGCACATCCACTTTGCGCACCGCACATTCCAGTGGACCAACGAAGCCAGCGGCAAAGCCGCCGTGCATTGCGTGATTGTGGGCTTTGGCCCCGAAGATCAAACGGTCAAAACCATCTACGAATACGAGGACATTAAAGGTCTGCCGCATGCGGTACCCGTCAAGCGCATCAACGCGTATTTGGTGGATGCGCCAGATGTGTTGCTGAACAAGCGCCGCACACCCATTTGCCAAGTGACCGAGATGACCAATGGCAGTAAACCTACAGACGGTGGGCATTTGCTGCTGGACGATGCCGAAAAACAAAGCCTGATCAAGGCGGAACCACAAGCCGCGCAATGGATTCACCCGTTCATGGGAGCAGAGGAATTCATCAACAGAACAGCGCGTTGGTGCCTGTGGTTGGTGGACTGCCCACCCAAAGAACTGCGGCTGATGCCAAAAGTCATGGAGCGGGTTCAAGCGGTCAAGGACATGCGCTTGGCCAGCACCGACAAGCAAACGCAACAAGACGCAAGCACGCCAACACAATTTCAAAAGATCAGGCAGCCCACAAGCAATTACCTGCTGATTCCCAGCGTCTCATCGGAGCGGCGCAGTTATGTACCGATTGGCTTCATGGACGCGAGCGTCATCGTGAGCAATCTGGTCTATGCCGTTCCTGACGCAACGCTGTTTCACTTCGGCGTCATGACCAGCGCCATGCACAACGCCTTCATGCGCTTCACCTGCGGGCGGCTTGAAAGTCGGTTCCGCTACTCCAACACCATCGTCTACAACAACTACCCTTGGCCCGGATTCGCTGGCGAACCGATCAACGACAAACACCGCAACGCCATCGAACAAGCCGCGCAATGCGTGCTCGACGCCCGCGCCCAATTTGCAGACGCGTCCCTCGCTGACCTGTACGACCCACTGACCATGCCCCCGGCCCTGCTCAAGGCCCACCAAAAACTAGACACCGCCGTAGACGCCGCCTACCAACCCAGCGGCGGCAAAAAGACCTACGCCTCCGACGCCGAACGCGTGGCCTTCCTCTTCGAGCTCTACCAACGCATCACCAGCTTGCTGCCTGCGCCCAACAAGAATAAAACGCGCTTAACCAAAACCGTTGATAGTTGATGACTACGAACTGTCAGTTAATTCAGTGTTGTTGCCGAATTGCCAATTTACAGCGAGTGCAGGATTTAGCCGCTCGTACTCCATCGGTAACATTTTTTGCAAACAGGTCACCCCAGCACCATTAAGAATCAGAAAGAGGTGTTCCATGGCAACAATTCCAGCAGGTCCCAAAATTGCAGGCTTTACCTTTCAGTTTCAGAGAGCGCTCTACCGGCTATTTTCGAGTGAAGTCAATGCCGTCATTGGCATTGAAACTTATGACGATGTAGTTGAGTTGAAGTATTTACAAAATGGCACAGTGGAGGCGGTGTTTGAGCAGGACAAGCACTCCATCAAGGACTCAGGTCAGCCGTTTCAGGACGGAAGTAAGAACCTGTGGCATACGCTCCACGTTTGGCTAGAAAATATGCCCTCTATGCGCAAAGCATATCAACATATCCGCTATTGCCTGGTTACCAACAAGGCCGTTCCTGACGCCGCTTTTGCGCAAAAACTTAGCCTTGCAAATAAACCAGATGATATTCAGGATTGCATCACGGAAATCCGACAGCGTGCTACCAACGCTGTCGGGAAGGAATCGGACAGTCTCAAGGCAGTTGTCGAATTTTCGGATCAGGATCTGTACTTCCTGATCTCGAACCTCTCACTGATGGACGAGTACGGAACCATCTCTGGTTCCGAACCTCGAGAGGCGACAATTCAGTTACTTCAACTGCCGCCTGACCTTGAGACCAAAGGTTCAGATATCTACAGCAGTCTGCTAGGGCTGCTTGTCCAACTTTGCCAAAAGGCTTGGCTGGAAAAGAAGCCGTTTTGGGCAACCAAGCAGCCCTTCACCAGCCGCCTTCAGTCCGAGATAGCCGCACACAGAAAGACTCGATATGTGGAGCGGGACATTTTGTCGACTAAATATCAAGAATTTCTAAAGAAGGACACCGCATCACACTTTTTCTTGTGGCAACTTCAGCATTTGGGATTACCAGATAAGTACTGTGATCGTGCGCTTAGCCACTATTGGGCGTTCTACGCGGAGAGAGTACGACTGCAAGCAGAAGGGGATGTCTTGCCTTCTGCATGGGACAGTAGGAATAGCCAGCTTCATCAGCGATGGCAGATGATTGCAGACTCCACGGCATTAAAGGAGGCACCCGGAACCCAAGTGGAGGACTTAGCACGAAAAACTCTGGGGGAAACTCTGGATGGCAACTTTACGGCGAAGCTAGGAGACCACGAGACAACCCATCCATTTTTCACGTCTGGAAATTACCATGATCTGGCCAATCAGCCCAGGCATGCCTATTTTGTTTATTGGCACCCTAGGTTCGCTACGTCCAACGACGATGAAAAAAAATGAGTACAGGCTACATCGATCGCAACCTTTTACAAAACAGCGCACTTGCCTGCTTTCTTCTCACAGCTTTCGTAAAAAGGTATGAGGAACTAACAGCAAGTACTGAGAGCCCTGAGTTAATGAAGCTTCTGTTGGTTCTTCCTGTTGTGTGGCACAAGGATAGTTGCGACGCAATCAAGGGCCGAGACTTCAGTACGCCTCTTCAAGCCGTCCTTATGGAATGCCCACAAATTCGAAACCAATTTCAGGAACGCGTCTCCGAGTTTTCTGCCGTTAGTTGCCAGGGGTTGAACCTTGCGTGCGCCAGCGGGCTGCTTAGACAGTCCACTGATGGCGGCGCAGTCGTCCTTTCGACCAATTTTCAAAAGTGGCCACGGGGTAGTAGGCCAGTCAATGTTCCGCCGGACATGCAGCTCGCGCTAAGGCGCTTGGCGGTCTGGTTCAAAGACGCAAAAGCCGCAGAGCTATTTGGACAATTTTTTAGGGTCTAGATGATGCAATTTTCCATTCAAAAACTTGTATTGTGGCCTACAGATGCCAGAAACCAGATACATTCGATCCCTTTCCAATCTGGCAAGATCAACATCATTCATGGTCGTAGCCGAACAGGAAAATCTTCGATCATTCCGATCGTTGACTATTGCCTTGGTGCAAGCCGATGTGCGATCCCAATTGGCATTATCCGAGAGTGCGTCGATTGGTTTGGGCTGGTGATTTGCATTGGTGAAGCCACCTTCCTGATTGCTCGACGAACACCTGGAAATCGCCAAACCAGCAATGAGTTCTATCTTCACCCTTTTGAAGATGCATGGCCGGATAAACTTCATTCAACGCACAATGAGCTGCAGTTCCGACTGGCATTCAACAATTTAGTCCGTCTGACCAACGCCCCGCTTTCGTCGAGCGAAGAAATCGGCCGGTTTGAAGGTCGTCCCTCTTATCGGGATTTGGCTGCTTTTAACTTTCTGCCTCAGCACATCGTCGCCAATCCGAATACTCTGTTTTTCAAAGCTGATTCGTACGAGCACAAGGAGCGACTAAAAAAGGTCATGCCATTCGCTCTAGGAATTATTGACGGTGAGTACGTGATCAAAGAGCGCGAACGCAATCAACTACAACGTCAACACGATGACCTTTTGAGGCGACAGGAAGTGCGACGTCGCGCTATGTCGTCATGGGATGCTGAAGTAGCGCAATTGTGGAATCAAGCTATTGAACTGGGACTTGTGCAAAACGAAGATGCAGCGACTACCGAAGTAAGGGTGAAAAAACTCAGCGAAATAAATTCTATATTCCACTCGGGGGGCTTAGAAGACACGCTCAAGAAGCCGAACTATGCGTTCACAAACGAAAAGTACAAGGAAGCCCAGACCCGTGAGGAGGATCTACAAGCCAAGACGGATGCATTGCGACGGGAAATTCGCGGGTACGAGCGCCTAGCTCAACGGGCACTGGCCTTTAGCGGCGCTGTGGACTTGGAGCGCAGCCGAGTCATTAATCTGGAGTGGCTCAAGACGAGCCTCGCTGAAAGTGGCGGCTGCGTTGTTTGCGGCTCTCAAACCACCCACGTACACAAAGTCGTATCGCGATTGGAATTGGAGGTCAATCGTATTGACGATCTGTCTCAGGCACTCTTCGAAAATCCGATTGTGGACAAGGAAATAGAAGCCGCCAAGGGTCGGCTAATTGAAATAGAGGCTGAGTTGCAAAGCGCACGCATGAGTCGATACAAGCTACAACAAATTGACACAGCTTCAAAAGACTCACTGAGCCGTGTCTACGTTTTAATAGGTCGTATTGAGGCTTTACTCATCACTGTTGCGGCGATGAACAATACCGATGAAACGGGGCTTCTAATCACGGAAATCGCGACCAAGCTAGGAGAACTCGACGGGTACTTTAGACGCTCGGGCAAGGCAGCTCGGGAAGCACAAGTCGATAAAGAGTTGAGTGATCTGATAGAGACGTACTCAACGGGTTTTCGACTCGAACATCGTGGCGCTATCGCCTTAGACAAAACCGAGTTGACGTTGAGTTTCCGTCGTGCAAGTGATGCGAAAAAGGAGTATTTGTGGGAGGTCGGCAGTGGCGCAAACTGGATGGGATATCACATAGCGACATTCCTTGCACTGCATCAGTTTCTGACACAGGATAAATTATCTAACTCACCCGTATTTAGTTTTTTAATTATTGATCAACCAAGTCAAGTTTATTTTCCAAGTGCTGCATCTGGGGCAAATCAGCTCGACGGTGGGACTGACGTTTTCGAAGAACTTAAATTGGATCGTGATGTAGATGTTACGGATACCAAGCGAATCTTCGAAATGCTTGAGGCAGGTTTGCAAGCAGCAAAGTACCGCTATCAAATCATCGTTTTAGAACATGCCGATAATTCAATATGGGGAGAGTTTTCGAATACTGTCGAATCCGCGAATTGGAAAGCTGAGGGGCAAGGCTTGATACCCTCGACATGGAGAAGACCAAGCGGAGACTGAGATCACCAATAGAATTGGCAGTCAAAATCTGAATAGCGCAACGGAGCTGCATATCCAAGATATCTCGATATTTCTTGAGAAAATCTGACGTCTGATCTGCTGAGACAGAATCGACCTTGTCGTATTCGGCAATTGGGCTATGACTTGGCATCGTTCAAAGCCCACCTGGAATCGCTGAGTAATACGGTGCCCAGCGCCAGTCACCCCATCTGGTTGTGCAGTCTAGCCTTTCAAAACAATCGCGCGTGCCTTCTTCGACACAATCGCCATCACTGATTCATATCTGTCTATCCATCTCACGCACTGTGCGATAACCCCCCACCCCCTTCACATACTCCAACAACTCCACAAAAAACGGATGCCTGCAAAGCGTGGACGAATCGCCCACCAGCAGCAGCTTGCGCCGTGCGCGGGTCATGCCCACGTTCATGCGGCAGATGTCAGACAGGAAGCCGATCTCGCCTTGGGGGTTGCTGCGCGTCAAGGTGATGGCAATGATGTCGCGCTCTTGGCCCTGAAACGAATCGACGGTGCCCACGCTGAGCCTGCGTTGCAGCAGCGGGTCACCATGCAGCCGTCAAAGGTATTGACCCAGCGGAAAGTTCTGTTTGTCGCTCAAGATGGATTTGACACCATATGTCTTTAAGTCCATAATTTTGCAATCACTTGGACTGTTCTGTTTCACGACGCCTTCGACGCTGAATTCGAAGCTTTGGTCGAGGAGCTTCAAGACGAACTCTTGGCTCATGCCAAGTTGCTGGCGACGTTTGGACCTGATTTGGGGCGACCTACCGTCGATACCCTGAAGGGTTCACGACACAGCAACATGAAGGAACTTCGGTTTTCCTGGAATGGTCAGGTTTGGCGAGTGGCCTTTGCCTTCGATCCCCGCCGACAAGCCATCTTGCTTGTGGGTGGAGATAAAGGTGGGGCAGATCAGCGCAGGTTTTACAAGCGCTTACTCATGGTGGCCGATGCACGTTACGACGATCATCTGGGCACTTTGAGTCAATCAACCAAGGAGCACAAAAATGGCAAGAAAACTCGATGACGTGATGGCTGCGCTGCCCAAAGATCGCAAAAAACGAGTGGAGGATCGGGCCATGGAGTTGGCGACACTCAAAGACCTTCGCCATGCTGCTCAGCAAACACAACAGCAAATGGCTGCCGCCTTGGGGGTGCGTCAGGACACCATTTCTCGTTTGGAAAAGCGCAGCGACATGCTGCTTTCAACGATGCGCCACTATGTGGAGAGCATGGGCGGTAAGCTGGAACTGGTGGCCAAGTTTCCTGATCGCCCGTCCGTGGTGATCGACCACTTGGGAAGTGAAGTCACCCTCAACAAGCGCGCAGGTGCTGCTCGCCGATCACGGGCAGCGACCTAGTTGCGAACTGGGGTACAACTTTTACCCCCCCTTGCGCTGCAAGCCTCTGACGGCAAACAGCTTGAAAGCGGGTACCCATTTAGGCCATCTCATGCGCCGTCCGGTATCCACCCACTCCTTTCACATAAGCCAACAACTCCACAAAGAACGGATGCCTGCAAAGCGTGGTCGAATCGCCCACCAGCAGCAGCTTGCGCCGTGCGCGGGTCATGCCCACGTTCATGCGGCGGATGTCTGACAGGAAGCCGATCTCGCCTTGGGGGTTGCTGCGCGTCAAGGTGATGGCGATGATGTCGCGCTCTTGGCCCTGAAACGAATCGACGGTGCTCGCGCTGCGCCTGCCAGCAGCTGGTCATGCAGCCGTCAAAGGCTCCATGCGCACCACGGCACGCGCGCCCACGGCACTGGCAAAGCGCTGGACTGTTCGCATGGATGGCGTGCCCCTGCCACTCTAGATGCGGGCCACCACGCTTTGGGTGGTGCCCATGCGTGCGGCCACTTCGCCTCGCGTCAGCCCCGCTTGCGTGCGTACGGCAATCGGTTCACGGGCCAGCTCAAACTCGGGCGCTTGGGCGTCATAGGCTTTGCGAACGGCGGGGTTGGCCAAGGGCACGCTTCATCAGCCGGCCAAGTACAGTTGCACCCGATCCGAAGTCCAAGTCGCAACCCCTGTGCCAAAAAAGTCCGCGTCTTCCGTCCATACAGGACAGCCTATCGTCATTGCGCAAGCCAAAACGGGCCAATCATCCGCATCACGCATCGCAATTCTTTGGAGTGCTTGCGTTTTGAAGCCCTCATAAACGCCAAGCTCCAGAGGCCATACAAGGGATTCCAGGGCATCCAAAACGACCATCGCTGACTCACTGTTAACGCCTCTTTTTTCCAACAGTACGGGAAGGTACTTTCGGGCGTCAGCATAGGCCACATCGGGTGAAAAAAATTGAACTCTCTTTGCGTTGTCAACAATGAGTTCGCGTACACGCTTACCCAGCACCGCTCGGATCAGGATGTTGGCATCCAGAACGATCGCTCTATCGCTCATGTTGATGTGAATGTGAGTTACTTGGGCGCTTTAGCGCGTTGACGCGCCGATTTGAAATCAGCGACTACGGCGTCCACATCAACAGCCTTTGCCGCAAGCAGGCGATCCAGCGTTTTGCTCGCTTTTTTGAGCGAGGCAACATCTGCATCGGCTTGGCCATGCGTAGGGATGAAGTAGCCAATGGTTTGACCATGACGTGTCACAGCAACCGGTGTGCTGGACGCAATGAATTCGGCCATACCGGCACGAAATTCCCGAATGCCCACTTTAGTAGCTTCCATGTTTTTCCTTTACAGCCAAAGCCGTTTTGTGGATCACAGTGTACACAATATCCGGGTTTATGCAGGTAACTTTATCAGTTCACGGGCCAGCTCAAACTCGGGCGCTTGTGCTTCGTAGGCTTGGCGAACGGCGGGGTTGGCCAGCAGTTGGGCTTTTACGTCTTTCAAGCTTTTCACGTCGATTCCTCCAAGCGTTTCCCTATCGAGCCATCTCACGCCGGTTCAAGCGCCAACGGCAAGTTTTCCGATTTTTTTGGCGTTCTCTGAGATGAGCACTTGAGCGGAGATGCCCAAACCTTTGTTCAGATTTCGGATCATCCGCAGCGTGAGGGGGCGTTTGTGGCTGAGCACTTCATAAACGCGGTTGGGCTGTCCGATCATCGGCTCCAGGTCTTTGATTGAAAGCCCCGCTTGGTCCATACGGAACTTGATGGCTTCTACGGGATCGGGCAAATCAATCGGATGGTGCTTGCGCTCATAGGCCTCAATCAAAGTCGAGAGCACATCCAGGCGTTCGCCTTCGGGTGTGTCAGGCGATGGATCTTGATCCACCAGCTCTGACACGACGCGCAGTGCTGCGCGGTAATCAGTTTCTGTACGGATGGGGGTAATTTCCATGATGTTCTCCTTGACGCTCACGACTGATCGACTGAGGCTGCATCGACCTTGTCGTATTCGGCATGTGTGCCCACAAACTTGACGTAGGCGATTTGCATACGGTACGCAAAGGCGACGATAAGCCGGTACTTGTTCCCTGCAATGTTGAAGACGATCCGGTTGTTGCCAACGATGCTGGCGTTTCCGTATTGAGCTTTGACATCGCCTCGGGATTTCCATTCGGCGCGACATGCTTCACCGTACCAAGTTTTCAAGGCCTCTTCTGCGTCCCCGCGCCCGGGCTTTTCCCAGAATGTCTTAAGGGTGGATACGGCAATGACTCGCATGGTGGCATTTTAGTCCCAAATTGGGACTGGTGGCGTTTGGTGGTCTTACCCGTGAGGTTTTGTCACGGGTTGATACTGCGGCTTCAGATGGCAAACAGCGCGCAAGCGGGCACCCATTTAGGCCACTTCATGCGCCATTCGGTAGCCCCCCACCCCCTTCACATACGCCAACAACTCCACAAAAAACGGATGCCTGCACAGCGTGGACGAATCGCCCACCAGCAGCAGCTTGCGCCGTGCGCGGGTCATGCCCACGTTCATGCGGCGGATGTCAGACAGGAAGCCGATCTCGCCTTGGGGGTTGCTGCGCGTCAAGGTGATGGCAATGATGTCGCGCTCTTGGCCCTGAAACG
>JAIXOZ010000155.1 GCA_027486495.1 Comamonadaceae bacterium
GAATGGAACAATGGCACAGGCCGTCGCAAATCCAGCGTCGCCCGCGTGTTTCTGAAAAAAGGCACTGGCAAGATCACGGTCAATGGCAAGGACATCCAAGCCTACTTCGGCCGCGAGACTTCGATCATGATTGCCAAGCAACCCCTCATGTTGACCAACCATGCCGAAACTTTCGACATCATGATCAACGTGCACGGCGGTGGCGAATCCGGTCAAGCCGGCGCATCGCGCCACGGCATCACCCGCGCCCTGATTGACTACGACGCTTCGCTCAAGCCTATGCTCAGCCAAGCTGGTTTCGTCACTCGCGACGCCCGTGAAGTCGAACGTAAAAAGGTGGGCTTGCACTCTGCTCGTCGCCGCAAGCAGTTCTCCAAGCGTTAATCCGCTTTTCCTGCTTCGCCAAAAAGCCGCTTCGGTTCGCCGCAGCGGCTTTTTGTTTGGGCGCTTGGGATTTAAAGCCCATGAGCCCAGTAGCGTTACTGGACAGGCAAGGCGGTAATTCCCGACCAGCGCGCTATACTATTTGGCATTGAACCGGAGAAACACCATGAGCGCTCTTGCTGAAAATATCCAGACCGAAATGCCCGAACCGATTGTCTTTACCGACAGCGCGGCTGCCAAAGTGGCTGACCTGATCGCCGAAGAAGGCAACCCTGATTTGAAGCTGCGCGTGTTTGTCCAAGGCGGTGGTTGCTCGGGTTTCCAGTACGGTTTTACCTTCGACGAAATCACCAACGAAGACGACACCACCATGAGTAAAAACGGTGTGTCCTTGTTGATCGATGCCATGAGCTACCAATACCTGATCGGCGCAGAGATCGACTACAAAGAAGACCTGCAAGGTGCACAGTTCGTCATCAAGAACCCGAACGCCACATCGACTTGTGGCTGCGGCTCATCTTTCTCGACCTGATTCGCGGGTTTGGCCAGCTGGGCTGGCCCTGCATCAACGGGGGTAAATGGCCCCCAAGACACGGGCGCCTCGGGCGCCCGTGACGCTTGGCAAGCTGGATGTTTCGCGGCGTGTGGTTTTGAACGCCAGCCAGGCAAACGCGGCAGCCTCTACTTGTAGCGGTGGCAGACCCAAGGCCTCGCTGTTCAAGACGGGTACGTCCGGCAAGTGCATCTTCATCTGGCGCATCAACTCACCATTCAAAGCCCCACCGCCACACACAACCAATTGACTGGCTTGCGGGGCGTAGCGCATCAGGTCTTGGCTGCAGGCAAAGGCTGTGAAAGTGCAGAGGGTGGTTTGCACGTCGGCAGGCTGGAGGTCCTCAAACAAGGCCAAGTGCTGCTCGAGCCAAGCCGGGTTGAACAAATCGCGTCCCGTGCTTTTGGGTGGTGGTTTGTGCAAAAAAGGGTCGCTCGCCATGCTGCGCAGCAATTCGGAATGCAACAGGCCAGTCATTGCCCAGGCGCCATCGCGGTCGAAAGCTTGCCCAGTGTGGCGAGCACACCAAAAATCCATCAGGGCATTACCAGGGCCGCAATCCCAGCCAAGCACGGAGCCATCGGCTTTGAGCACGCTCAGGTTGGCAATGCCGCCGATGTTGAGCACCGCCACACAACGACCGGGCTGTGAAAATACACCTTGGTGAAAAGCAGGCACCAGCGGGGCACCTTGTCCTCCGGCAGCCAAGTCCCGGTTCCTGAAATCGGCCACGACGTCGATCTGGGTCAATTCGGCCAGCAAGGCGGGGTTGATCAGCTGCAGGGTGTAACCCACGGCTGCCTGATGGCGAGCCACATCTGCATCGAATTCAAGCGGGCGATGACGCACAGTTTGTCCATGGGCACCGATGGCGCTGATTTCAAAGGTTTCAAGCCCCGTTCGTTGGAGCAAAGCGGTCACCACCTCGGCGTAAGAGCGGGCGATGTGGTTGCCAACCAAGGCGCTGCGGTGCAATTCGTCAGGACCGCTGGAGTTGAGAGACAGCAATTCGCTGCGGAAAGTCGCATCGAAGGGCACAAAGGCATGGGCAAGAACGCTCAAGTGACCCGTGTCGTCTATCCTCGCCAGAACGCCATCCGCGCCATCCAAAGAGGTGCCTGACATGAGGCCGATGAAATGCGAGGAGGGCATAAAGGGTGCCAAAACCCGATGTGAGCCAACAAAAAAATCACCCGTTCAACAGGGCAGTCATCAGCGCGGGTCTCGGTGAATTTATTGGCTGTTGACTTCCCGCATCTGGGCGGCGGCTTGAAGCTGAGACTGGGCTTGACCGACCAAGGCCACAAACCGGGTCATGGAGGTGGGCGCAATGGGGCCACTTTGGGCTTGCTGGATGATCTTTTGCGGGTCAACGTGCACGCCATTGACTCGGAATTCAAAATGCAAATGGGGGCCGGTGGACCAACCGGTGGAGCCAACAGCACCAATGACTTGACCTTTTTGCACAGTTTGGCCAACTCGAACTTGGATCCGACTCAAGTGGGCATACAAGGTGGAGTGACCGTTGCCGTGGCGAACTTCGACCACATTGCCATAGCCACCTTGCCGACCGGCAAAAGTGACAAGGCCATCACCCACAGTCATGGCAGGGGTGCCTGTCGGGGCGGCATAGTCCACACCACGGTGTGCTTGCTGGGTATTAAAAATGGGGTGCAGTCGCATGGCAAAACCACTGGACTGACGAGAAAAAGTCAATGGTGCTGCGAGGTAAGAACGGCTCAGGCTTTTGCCGTCCATGTCGTAGTAATTGCCCTTTTGGCCAGGCTCTTGGAACCAGACGGCATCGTATTGCTGGTTGTCGTTGTGAAATTCGGCACTGAGTACGCGGCCCGTACGCAGGGGTTCACCGTCGGCTTCGAGCACTTCGTAAACCACAGAAAAACGAGCGCCTTTGCGCAAAGTTCGGTGAAAGTCAATCTGGTTCGAGAAAATCTGGGTAAGTTGGTGGATGACTGTATCGGGCAAGCGCGCTTCATCAGCCGCATCGTATAGGGAGCGCGTTACGGTCCCACCGGTCATGCGGATGCTGGTGTTCATGGGGGAGGTCTCAAGTGATGCTTGAAAACCTTGGGGAGAGCGTTCGACCCTTAAACGTTGAAAAAATGTGTCACTTTCATTTTTTAGCCAACGTACGTTCAATGAAAGCAGCACTTGCTGGCCAGTTACTTCGGCAGACACTGCGCGGCCGCCTTGCTGAAGGGCTTGACGAGCCAAAGGATGCTTACGCAAAAAGGCAGCCGCTTCGGCATCGACCAAACCCAAACGGCGAAGCAGAGTTTCTGGGGTGTCGGAGGGCCGGGTGTGGTCTGAGCGGGTCAGATTAACTTCGAAACCGTCAAGCAACTGGGCTTGCAATTCCAATTGTGCAATTTCTACAGGCACCGTGATGTTGACCACCGGTTGGTCGGATATATCAGGTCCCAAATTGGCTACGGCAAAAGCACCGCCGCCGCCCACCAACAAAGCGCTGGCCAAACTTGCAACGATGGTTTTGGGGTGCCTCTTTAGCCAGCCTTGAAACAGCTGCTGGGCTTGGTGCAATTGGGGGTGGTACCCGTCCAGCCAGGCCAAAAGCTTTTGCGTCGCGATCAGCAATGCTCCCAATACAGCCGTGCATAGGAACAAAATGTTGAGCAGCAAAGAAATCAGTTGTGACTGAATGGTGGAAAAAGTCGGCATGAAAGGGGAATAGGGAAGATGCCAACCACAAAAGCGGCGAGTGGTCATCGCCCCTGTTGTTCAGGTCGCACATAAAATGCATATCAAAAATCGTAGACCATTGTATAGGTCTACACCGCATTCAACCAAGAAAAAAACCTTATGAATCAAACGCTTGTTACAAAATATATGGTTAGTGATCGTATTTTGAATTCTTTAGAAGTCACTTTAAGGGGCTGTGAAGAGCTCATTCCCCAAGAGGATTGGCTGCAGAAGTTAGCCAAGTCTGAGTCAACAGGTGTGCCTTTGCGCATCAAATTGGGTCTTGACCCCACGGCACCCGACATCCACATCGGCCACACCGTGGTGCTCAACAAGATGCGCCAACTGCAGGACCTGGGCCATCAGGTCATCTTTCTGATCGGTGACTTCACCAGCCTGATTGGCGACCCTTCTGGCCGCAACAGCACCCGCCCGCCCCTCACACCCGAGCAGATCAAGCTCAATGCCGAAACCTATTACAAACAAGCCAGTTTGGTGCTGGACCCGAGTAAAACAGAGATTCGCTACAACAGTGAGTGGTCACTACCATTGGGTTCGATGGGCATGATCCAGCTGGCCGCCAAGTACACCGTGGCGCGCATGATGGAGCGCAATGACTTTCATGACCGATTCAAGGCGGGCACGCCCATTTCGGTGCATGAGTTCCTGTACCCGCTGATGCAGGGTTACGACTCGGTGGCGCTCAAGAGCGACCTGGAGCTGGGCGGCACCGACCAAAAGTTCAACCTGCTGATGGGACGCCACCTGCAGGCAGAGTATGGCCAAGAGCCGCAGTGCATTCTGACCATGCCGCTACTCGAAGGCCTAGATGGGGTGGACAAGATGTCCAAGTCCAAGAACAACTACATAGGCATTGCCGAAGAGCCCAACACCATGTTTGCCAAGGTGCTGCGCATTTCGGACACCTTGATGTGGCGCTGGTACACCCTGCTGTCTTTTAAATCGATGGCCGAGATCGAGGTGCTGAAAAAAGAAGTCGAGGGCGGGCGCAACCCCAAAGATGCCAAAGTCATGCTGGCCAAGGAAATCACAGCGCGTTTTCACAGCGTGTCAGCGGCCGATGCGGCGGAGCAGGATTTCATCAACCGAAGCAAGGGCGGCGTGCCTGACGACATCCCTGAAGTATCTTTGTCGGGCGCACCCCTGGGCATTGGCGCTTTGCTCAAGTCGGCGGGCCTGGCTCCTTCGACCACCGAGGCCGGACGCCTGATCGACGGCGGCGGCGTGCGCGTGGACTCCAGCGTGGTCAGTGACAAGGGCCTGAAACTCGAAGCCGGAACGTATGTGGTGCAAGTGGGCAAGCGCAAGTTTGCCAAGGTCACGCTGGCTTGATCGGGGCCTGGCGCACAGACCCGTCATCCACCGCGGCTATGCTGAGCCCATGAAAAGATTCGATGATTGGATGACGCCCACCCGCATGCTGTGGGCTTCAGTGGCGGTGGCGCTGGTGACCATTGCCCTGAAAACCGGAGCATGGTGGTTGACCGATTCGGTCGGTTTGCTGTCGGACGCGATGGAGTCGCTGGTCAACTTGGCCAGTGCGGTGTTCGGCTTGATGATGGTCACCATCGCAGCGCGCCCAGCCGACGAAGAACATCCCTACGGCCACCACAAGGCCGAGTATTTCTCTTCTGGTTTTGAGGGCATCCTGATTTTGGTGGCCGCCTTGGGCATCATTTGGGTGGCGAGTCATCGCTTGTTCGATCCGCAGCCCATCGAGCAAGTGGGCTGGGGCTTGGCCTTGTCGGTGGGCAGCTCGGCCCTGAACGGTTTGCTGGCCTGGCTCATGTTTCGCGCTGCCCGGCAGCACCGCTCGCTGGCGCTCGAAGCCGATGCTCGGCACTTGGTGACCGACGTTTGGACTTCTGCTGGTGTGGTGGTCGGCATTGTTCTGGTGAGTGTGAGCGGTTGGTTGTGGCTGGATGCGGTGGTTGCCATCGGCGTGGCCCTGAACATTCTGAAAGAAGGATGGAGCCTGGTCTGGCGCTCCTCGCAGGGCCTGATGGACGAGGCGCTGGAGCCCGAGGTTTTGGCCGATGTGCAAAAGGTCTTGTCTGGTTTTGCGCACCAGCGCGGCGAGACCGAGATCATCCGCTTTGACCACCTCAACACCCGCAAAGCCGGGCAACGGCGTTTTGTGGATGTGCACATGCACATGCCCGCCAGCTGGACCTTGGGCCGCGCTGCTGCTTTGCGCACCAGCGTGGAGCAGGCGCTGATGAGCGAGGTGCCTGGCTTGCGGGCCACCATTCAGCTTTTGCCCAGCGATGTGGAAGCCCATTTTGACGATGCCAGGGACTTAAAATGATCGCTGTATTGCAACGGGTGAGTGAAGCCAGTGCGCGCGTCGATGGCGAAGTGATTGGCCAAATCGGCGCGGGCTTGCTGGTGCTGCTGTGCGCGGAAAAGGGCGATACCAATGCGGTGGCCGACAAAATGCTGGCCAAAATGTTGAAACTGCGCATCTTCAGTGACGAGGCAGGCAAGATGAATTTGAGCGTGCAGGATGTGAGGGGTGGTTTGCTGTTGGTGAGCCAGTTCACGCTGGCTGCCGATGTGGCTGGGGGCAACCGCCCCAGCTTCACCCAAGTCGCCGCGCCCGATGAAGGGCGGCGCTTGTACGAGTATGTTGTGGCGCAGGCGCAAAAAGCCCACCCGGTGGTGCAAACGGGCCGTTTTGCCGCCGACATGAAGGTGGCGCTCATCAACGACGGCCCCATCACCATCCCGATGCGCATGACGGCTTGAGTTGCTGCTCGGGGTGGGCAACGATAATCCTCGCATGACTGCAACTTCTCCTGCCGCGAGCTCTGCTCGCTTTGACCAGCTTGTGCTGGCCCCTGCCACCCTTCAAAACCTCGAGCAACTGGGCTACACCCAGATGACCCCCATCCAGGCGGCCAGCTTGCCGCTGACCTTGGCGGGGCAAGACCTGATCGCCCAAGCCAGCACGGGTAGTGGCAAAACCGCCGCCTTCGGCCTGCCCTTGATCGAGCGCTTGCAAACAACGGGTTCACCCAGCTCGGCCATCCAGGCCGTGATTTTGTGCCCCACCCGCGAGCTGGCCGACCAGGTCACGCAAGAAATCCGCCGCTTGGCCCGTGCCCGGCAAAACGTGAAAGTCGTCACGCTGTGTGGTGGCGTGGCCCTGCGTGGCCAAACGGTGAGTCTGGAGCATGGCGCCGATGTGGTGGTGGGTACGCCTGGCCGCATCCTGGACCACCTGGAGCGCGGCTCGCTGAGCCTGGCGGGCGTGAACACATTGGTGCTGGACGAGGCCGACCGCATGCTGGACATGGGCTTTTTTGACGACATCGCTAAGGTGGTTCGCCAGTGCGCCAAAGACCGCCAGACCTTGTTGTTTTCGGCCACGTACCCCGAAGGTATTGCCAAGCTGGCCGCGCAGTTCATGCGTTCGCCGCAAACGGTGAAGGTTGAGGCGCAGCACAGTGCCCACAAAATCCGCCAAATTTATTACGAAGTGAGCGAAAGCCAGCGGCTGGACGCTGTGTCCAAATTGTTGGCGCACTTTCGACCCGAGCGGACGCTGGCCTTTTGCAACACCAAACAGCAGTGCCGCGATCTGGTGGCGGTGTTGCAGGCCCAGGGTTACAGCGCGCTGGCGCTGTTTGGCGAGTTGGAGCAGCGCGAACGTGATCAAGTGTTGGTGCAATTTTCCAACCGCAGCTGCTCGGTGCTGGTGGCCACCGACGTGGCCTCTCGCGGGCTGGACGTGGAAGGCCTCGAAGCCGTGGTCAACGTGGACGTGACGCCCGACGCTGAAATCCACATCCACCGCATCGGCCGCACCGGGCGGGGCGATGCCGAGGGCTTGGCGCTGACACTGGCCAGCATGGACGAGATGGGATCTGTGGGCAAGATCGAGGTGATGCAAGGCCGCGAATCGAAGTGGGAGCCTTTGTCGGGCTTGACCCCTGCCGCCGATGGGCCGCTGCAGCCGCCCATGCGCACGCTGCAAATTGTGGGCGGTCGCAAGGAAAAAATCCGCGCCGGTGATGTGATGGGCGCGCTGGCGGGCGAATGTGGCCTGACCCGCGAGCAGGTGGGCAAGATCAATGTGAACGAGTTTTCGACCTATGTGGCGGTGCAGGCAGCGCTTGCCAAAAAGGTGGAGGTGCAGTTGTCACACGGCAAGATCAAGGGCAAGAGTGTGAAGGTTCGGTTGCTCTGACGTCTATGCCTTTTGTTTTGGCAGCGTGCCTTGTGCTTGGGCGGTGTGAGAGGGGATGCGGCGGGTTCCTCATGACGGGGTACCGAAAATCGTCACCCGCCGCATCCCCTCACACACCTGAGTGGTCATTCGGGCAATAGGTCGGCTTTTGCTAAGTGGCTTTCGCTTCGATGTGTGCAGTTTTGACACAGTCGGGATGGAAGACCTGCAGGTTCTAAAAATGCACCATGGCCACGAATGGGCTGGGGCCGGGTGACGATTTTCGGTACCCCGGTATGAGGAACTCGGCCCCAGCCCATTCGTGGCCTACCCAACTGGAAATCAGAGGTAAGGGTTCTTCAACCCCAGCCCAGCCAAGATCGCAATCTCGTAGGCCTCCATCTCCTCGGCATCGGCCTCGCTCGTCTCGTGGTCCCAGCCCTGCGCGTGCAAAGTGCCATGCACCAGTAAATGCGCATAGTGCGCCGCCAGCGTCTTGCCTTGTTCTTTGGCCTCACGCGCCACCACCGGGGCACACAGCACCAAATCGGCCATCACCACCGGTTCTTGTGCGTAATCAAAGGTCAGCACATTGGTCGCGTAATCCATCTTGCGGTAACTCTTGTTGAGCTCGCGACCTTCTTCTTCTCCCACGATGCGCACCGTGATCTCGGCATCGTCGGCCAAGGCATGGCGAATGGCGCGGGTCACCGCGTGGCGGGGCAGGGCGACGCGGTGGCGGGCTTTGTGCGGGAAGTCGCCAAATTGCAGCGAGAGTTGGAGTTGTTGCAGGGCCATGGAAGTGTTCGATTCGGAGTTCAATCGTCGGTGGGCAGGGGCTTGCGGCGGGTGGTGACGCCCGCACGCATGGGGGCGCTGCCTTGTGCGTCGTAAGCGTCCACAATGCGGGCCACCAGCGGGTGACGCACCACGTCGGCGCTGCTAAAGCGTGTGAAGGCGATGCCCTTGACGCGCTTCAACACGCGTTCGGCATCGATCAAGCCGCTCAGTTGACCTTTGGGCAAGTCGATCTGGCTCACATCGCCCGTGACCACCGCCTTGGCACCAAAGCCAATGCGGGTGAGGAACATCTTCATTTGCTCGGTGCTGGTGTTTTGCGCTTCGTCCAAAATCACAAAGGCGTTGTTCAGTGTGCGTCCGCGCATGAAAGCCAGTGGGGCCACCTCGATCGCGTTGCGCTCAAAGGCTTTTTGCACCTTGTCGTAACCCATCAGGTCGTAAAGCGCGTCGTAGAGCGGGCGAAGGTACGGGTCCACCTTTTGTGACAAGTCGCCCGGCAAAAAGCCCAGGCGCTCACCGGCTTCAACCGCTGGGCGCGTCAGCACAATGCGTTGCACGCTGGCGCGCTCCAGTGCATCCACCGCGCAGGCTACGGCCAGATACGTCTTGCCCGTGCCCGCAGGCCCGATGCCAAAGCTGATGTCGTGGGTGGCGATGCTTTCCAGATAGGCCGCCTGCACGGGGGTGCGCGCCTTCAGGTCGGTGCGTCGGGTTTGCAAGGCGGGCAAGTTGGCCTCTTCACCGCCGCTGTCGCCCACCAGCATCAGTTGCACCATGTCGGGCGCAATCGGGCGATCGGCCCGCTCATAGATCGCCTGCAAAATCTCCATGGCCCGCATGGCCACAGCCTTGGGGCCGTCCACCTTGAACTGTTCGTGGCGGTGCGCAATGCTCACCTGCAAGCCTGCTTCGATGGTGCGCAGGTGCGCGTCCATCGGGCCACACAGGTGTGACAAGCGGGTGTTGTTGTGCGGGGTGAAGGTGTGTCTGACGATCAAGTTGATAATCCTCGCTGTGCTCGGTTTGTGGCCAGGATAGCCCGGGCGAGAGCGCATTTTCTCCCATCACAGGCATTTAAGGCGTCACCCTCCATGATTGGCAAACTCACTGGCATCCTGAGCGACAAAAACCCACTCGAGGTGATCGTGGACTGTCATGGCGTCGGCTACGAAGTCAACGTGCCCATGAGTACGTTCTACAACTTGCCCGCCACGGGTGACAAAGTCAGTCTGGTCACACACTTTGTGGTGCGCGAAGACGCGCAAATTCTCTACGGCTTTGCCACCTTGGCCGAGCGCGAGGCGTTTCGTCAGCTCATCAAAATTTCAGGTGTTGGCCCCCGCACCGCTTTGAGCGTGTTGTCGGGCATGAGCGTGACCGATCTGGCGCAGGCCATCACCACCCAAGAGGTAGGGCGCTTGGTCAAGGTGCCCGGCATCGGCAAAAAAACCGCTGAGCGTCTTCTGCTCGAACTCAAAGGCAAACTAGGCGGCGACTTGGGTGGCTTGTTTGCAGTCAACACCAGCGATGCGCAAAGCGACATCCAGCAAGCCTTGTTGGCGCTGGGCTACAGCGACAAAGAAGCTGCTGCTGCCCTCAAGAGCTTGCCCGCCGATGTGGGTGTGAGCGAAGGCATCAAGCTGGCACTCAAAGCCCTGAACAAATAAGCGTTCGGCTTGTCTTGCATCTGGATATCCGGTGGATATACTCAAGCCATGAAAACCACCGCTTTGACCATTTCCACTTGGGGCAACAGTCACGGCATCCGGCTCAGTCGTGAGCTGATGCAGTCGCTGGGCATCACGCCCGGCACGCCCTTGTTAGCCACGGTGGTGGGCAAAGGCTGCCTGGAGCTGCGTGCTGTGCCCCAGCGCCCGAGCCTGCAAGACAAGCTCGCCGCCTTTGACCCTCAAATACATGGTGGCGAAGTGATGCCCGATGCGCCGCAAGGCGTGGAGTTCGCAGCTGGTGCCGAGGGCCTAAAGTGAGCCGAGCCGTTTGGGTACCCGACCGGCAAGACATCATTTGGATCAACTTCAACCCACAAGTAGGCCGGGAGATGCGGGACATGCACCCCATGCTGGTGCTGTCGCCCAAAGCTTTCAACGACAAAACATCCATCGTGATCGGCTTTCCCATGTCCACGGCCCCCTACAACGCCACCAACCCATTTGCGATCGACAACAGCAAAATGGCCAAACAGCCCAGTTACATCATTTGCAATCAGCCCAAGAGCTTTGACTGGCGCCAGCGCCGCGCGACCCCGCACCCTTGGAAGCGGGTCAGCGAGGCCATTTTTCAAACCGCTCGTCTTGAGCTCAACGACATCATCGAGTTGGTCACCCCATGAGCATACGCACAGACGACTTCGCCCCGCAACCCGAACCCCGGGTCATTTCAGCGGCCCCTGTTTCTCACCAGGAAGAAGCCATTGAACGCGCCTTGCGCCCCAAGTTGCTGGACGAGTACGTGGGCCAGGTCAAGGTGCGCGAACAGCTGGAGATTTTCATCAGCGCTGCCAAGATGCGCGAGGAACCGCTGGACCATGTGCTGCTGTTTGGCCCGCCCGGTTTGGGTAAGACCACGCTGAGCCACATCATTGCCGCCGAGTTGGGTGTGAACCTTCGTCAGACCAGCGGCCCGGTGCTGGAAAAGCCGAAAGATTTGGCCGCGCTGCTCACCAATCTGGAGCGCAATGATGTGCTCTTCATCGACGAGATCCACCGTCTCTCGCCCGTGGTCGAAGAAATCCTTTACCCCGCTCTGGAGGACTACCAGATCGACATCATGATCGGCGAAGGCCCTGCAGCCCGCAGCATCAAGCTCGATTTGCAACCCTTCACGCTGGTGGGCGCCACCACCCGAGCCGGCATGCTGACCAACCCGCTGCGCGATCGCTTTGGCATCGTTTCGCGACTGGAGTTCTACACACCCGAAGAGCTGACTCGCATCGTCACGCGCAGTGCCGGCTTGCTCAAGGCACCGATTGACCCCGAGGGCTCTTTTGAAATTGCCCGCCGCTCACGCGGCACGCCTCGAATTGCCAACCGCCTGCTGCGCCGAGTGCGCGACTATGCGGATGTGAAAGGCGACGGCACCATCCACAAGGCCATCGCGCAAAAAGCGCTGGTCATGCTGGATGTGGACCCCGAGGGCTTTGACCTGATGGACCGCAAACTGCTGGAAGCTGTGATCCACCGTTTTGACGGCGGCCCGGTCGGGCTGGACAACATTGCAGCCAGCATCGGCGAGGAGCGTGACACCATCGAAGACGTGATCGAGCCGTATTTGATTCAGCAAGGCTATTTGCAGCGCACGCCACGCGGGCGAATGGCCACTTTGGCAGCATTCCGGCATTTGGGCGTCACTCCGCCCAAATCCTTTGGTGAGAAGTTCTGAAGCGGTTTCGGTGTCTGCGGGTTGATACAGGCATCGTGCTGGTGTAACGGCTTGGGGCTGAAACGATAATGCCAGCATGGAAACCAAATGGCTTGAAGATTTTGTAAGTTTGGCCGAAACGCGCAGTTTCAGCCGTTCGGCGCAGTTGCGGCACGTCACGCAACCGGCTTTTTCCCGGCGCATCCAGTCGTTGGAGGCGTGGGCCGGGGCAGACTTGGTCGACCGCAGCTCCTACCCAACCCGGCTCACCCCTGCGGGCGAGACTTTGTATGCCCAGGCGCTGGAGATGCTGCAGTCGCTGCAAAACACCCGTGCCATGTTGCGCGGCCACAATTCAGTTGGCCAGGACATCATTCAGTTTGCCGTACCACACACTTTGGCGTTCACGTTTTTCCCACCTTGGGTGGCCAGCTTGCGCGAGACCTTTGGGCCCATGAAAAGCCGGCTCATGGCACTGAACGTGCACGACGCAGCCATGCGCTTGGTGGAGGGTGGCTGCGACGTGTTGATTGCTTACCATCACCCTTCTCAGCCTCTGCAAATTGACCCTGAGCGTTACGACATGGTGGTGTTGGGACACGAGGTCATTGCGCCCTATGTGCAAAGCATGGCCGATGGGCGGGCGTTGTTCAGCCTGCCCGGCCATGCCGCACGGCCTTTGCCCTATTTGGGCTACGCGCCCGGGGCCTATTTAGGCGGCGTGACCGATTGGATTTTGAAACAAGCGGGTGTGCCGGTACATCTGGACCGGGTCTATGAGACCGACATGGCAGAGGGCTTGAAGGTGATGGCCCTAGAAGGCCACGGCATCGCGTTTTTGCCGCGCAGTGCGGTCAAAAAAGAAATCCAGGCCGGTACCTTGGTGGAGGTGAGCTTGCCCGACGGACAGACCCTCGCGTTGAGCATGGAGGTACGGGCGTACCGCGAAAAATCAGGGGCCAAGCCCTGTTTCAAAAGTTCGGCCCATCAGCTGTGGCTGCACCTGACCCAGAGCACCTCTTCGGTGCATTCGTCGCGTTAAACCGCCATTGAACGGGTTTTTTCATGGCATGTATTGCCTTATGCATTTTTTGCATGGATTCTGGGGGTACTCCCTGATGGGGACTGACAACAAACTGACTATATTTGGCACTCGTTGTCTGCAGGCACATTTTGTGCAAATGCACCAGCTGCTTAATCATTGGTGCACCATAGGTGTGTGATTCTCAAATTTCCCCTGTTCTATTTAGGCTTAGGGAAGCTCCTAGGCGGTTCACTGTTTGATTTGGCATTTAATCTGTGTGTGGCAATTTGCTACTCATCATTTCACAAGAGGATTCAAACCATGAAGAAAATGACACAAACCTTGATCGGCTCCGTGCTGGCCACAGCAGGCTTGCTGGCGGCCACATCCGCCATGGCGGGCAAAACTTTGGACCAGATCAAGCAACGCGGCCAAATCGTCTGCGGTGTCAACACCGGTCTGGCCGGTTTTTCAGCCGCTGATTCCAGCGGCAACTGGTCGGGTCTGGATGTGGACCACTGCCGTGCTGTGGCTGCGGCTGTTTTGAGCGACGCGACCAAAGTCAAATACGTGCCTCTGACTGCCCAGCAGCGTTTCACCGCCCTGCAGTCTGGCGAAGTCGACGTGCTGGCTCGTAACACCACCAACACTTTGAACCGCGACGGCTCCCTGGGTCTGCACTTCATCGGTGCCAACTACTATGACGGCCAAGGCTTCATGGTGCCAAAAGGCAAGATCACCAGCGCCAAGCAGCTCAAGGGTGCCACCGTGTGCGTGCAATCGGGCACCACCACCGAGAAGAACCTCACCGACTTCTCGCGCGCCAACAAGCTCAACTTGAAGCCTGTCGTGTTTGAAAAAGTCGAAGCCGCCACCGGTGCTTACTTCTCTGGCCGTTGCCAAGCCTACACCACCGACGCATCGGGCCTGGCCTCTGTGCGTGCCAAGGAAGCCAAAGACCCAGCCGCCCACGTGATCTTGCCCGATCTGGTCTCCAAAGAGCCTTTGGGCCCCATGGTGCGCCGTGGTGACGACGAGTGGTTCGCCATCAACAAATGGGTGCTATCCGGCCTGATCGAAGCCGAAGAGTACGGCATTACCCAAGCCAATGTGGACCAGATGAAGACCAGCGACAACCCGCAAGTGGGCCGTTTGTTGGGTGCCACCGAAGACCTGGGCAAGCACCTCGGTTTGGACAAAGAGTGGTTGGCCCGAGCCATCAAGACCACCGGTAACTACGGCGAAATGTTCGAGCGCAACGTCGGCCCCAAGACCGCCATCAACCTGCCACGCGGCTTGAACAACCAGTGGAACAAAGGCGGCCTGATGTACGCCGCACCGCTGCGTTGATCGCCTGCCTTTTTGAAGGTTCTGAATACGCCCCTTCATGGGGCGTATTTTTTACCACCCCGTCATTTTTCAGGCAGCTCCCATGTCCCATTTTTCCATGATCGAAGCCCGGCCCTTGCCCGGCAAGAAAAGCCGATCGATTTCGTGGCGCAGCCGCGAAGGGCGTTCGGTCATCTACCAGATCGTCGCCATCTTGTCGGCCTTGGCCTTGGTGGCCTTGTTGGTGCGCAACACGCTCACCAACATGCGCCTGCGTGGCATTCAAAGTGGCTACGATTTTTTGTTTCAACCGTTTGGCTTTGACATCAGCGAAACGGTGATCGAGTACGCGCACAACAGTTCCTACTTTGTGGCTTTTGCCATTGGCATGCTCAACACGCTCAAAGTGGCTGTGATCGGCATTTTTTTGGCCACCGTATTGGGTGTGTTGGTGGGTGTCGGGCGGTTTTCGGCCAACTTTTTGGTGCGCAAAATCTGTTACGCCTATGTTGAATTTTTTCGCAACGTGCCGGTTTATCTGCAGTTGCTCATTTGGTATCTCGTCTTTACCGAGATGTTGCCCGACCTGGACCAGGCTTGGCAGGCGGGCCATTTCTTTTTGAGTAAAAACGGGGTCTCATTTCCTTGGCCTGTTTGGCAGTTGGGCCAGACCCTGGCATTGGTCGGTGTTGTTCTCGGCTTTGTTTTTGTATGGGTCTACCGCCGCATGGCGCGGGCGCATTTTGAGCGCACTGGCCACACGAGACCGGTTTGGGCCGTGTCGCTGGCGGTCACACTCGGGTTGGCGGTCCTCGGCTGGTTGCTTGGTGGCGCTCCCAACGAATGGGACGTGCCCAAAAAGGGCGACTTCCAGATCGAAGACGGTGGCGCGTTCAGCCCCGAGTTCATGGCCTTGTTGTTCGGCCTGGTGTTTTACACCGCGTCTTTTATCGCCGAAGTCGTGCGCTCGGGCATTGCCTCCGTGTCGCTGGGGCAGCACGAGGCTTCAGCCTCTTTGGGCCTGAGCAAAAGCCAGTCCATGCGCTTGGTGGTGCTGCCGCAGGCCTTGCGGGTGATCATTCCGCCGCTCACCAGCCAGTACCTGAACCTGACCAAGAATTCGTCCCTGGCTGTGGCCATTGGCTACCCCGAACTGGTGTCGATCGCCAACACCACACTCAACCAGACCGGCCGCGCCATCGAGGCGTTGTCCATCGTGATGCTGGTGTACCTGACATTGTCTCTTCTCACCTCGGCCCTCATGAACTGGTTCAACGCCAGTGCCGCCATCCAGGAGCGCTGACATGACCATTGTTTTTAAATCTACCGAAGCGCGGCCCATGCCGGGCCGCAGCGCAGGCCCCGTGGCCTGGTTGCGCGGCAACCTGTTCTCTACCCCGGGCAACAGCCTGATGTCGCTGGCACTGCTGGCCGTGTGCCTGTGGGCGCTGGTTTCCTCGCTCGATTGGGCCGTGTTGCAAGCCGTTTTCGGCAGCAACTTGCAAGCCTGTAACGATGCGCGTGGCGCAGGGGCTTGCTGGGGCGTGATCTCCGAAAAAGGCCGGTTGATCGTGATGGGCCGTTACCCTGAAGTCGAGCACTGGCGTCCCGTGATGGCCACCGCCTTGATGTTGGGCGTCGTGGTCATCAGCTGCATGCCGCGTTTTTGGAACAAGGCATTGCCCCTGATTTGGACTGTGATGTTGGCCGTGTACTTCGTGCTCATGAAGGGCGGCTTCTTTGGCCTGACCGAAGTCGACACCGACCAATGGGGCGGCTTGCCGCTCACGGTCATGCTCACTGTGATCTCGATGACGTTGGCGTTTCCGCTGGCCATCTTTGTGGCCTTGGGTCGGCGCTCCAACATGCCCGCCATCAAAACCCTGTGCACGCTGTATGTGGAACTGGTCCGAGGCGTGCCACTGATCACCGTGTTGTTCATGGCTTCCTTCATGCTGCCTTTGTTCATGCCCGAGGGCGTGAAGATCGACGTGCTGGTGCGTGTGGTGGTGGGCATCACGCTGTTTTCTGGCGCCTACATGGCCGAGGTCATACGCGGCGGCTTGCAGGCCTTGCCCAAAGGTCAGACCGAAGCGGCCGCCACCTTGGGCCTGAGTTACTGGCAGACCCAACGCATGATCGTCTTGCCCCAGGCCTTGGCTACTGTGGTGCCTTCCATCATGAACACCTTCATCGGCCTGTTCAAAGACACCTCGCTGGTGACCATCGTGTCGCTGTACGAGCTGACCGGCGCTTTGGGCCTGGCGCTCAACTCGGATGCCGATTGGCGTCCCTTCAAGATTGAAGCCTACCTCTTCATCACCTTCATTTATTTTGCGTTCTGCTTTGCCATGTCGCGCTACAGCCTTTGGATTGAAGAGCGCACGGCCGTGAGCAAAGTCCGCTGAACGAAAGACACCCATGACCTCTAACGCGACCCCTATCATTGAATTCAAAGGCGTCAACAAGTGGTATGCCAGCAATGGCTACCATGTGTTGCGCGATGTGAACCTGCAATTTGCCAAAGGCGAAAAAGTCGTCATCTGTGGCCCCTCGGGTTCTGGCAAATCCACCCTGATCCGCTGCATCAATGCCTTGGAGGAATACCAAGAAGGCACGCTCACGGTGGATGGCACCGTGTTAGGCGACGACCTCAAAGGCATCGACAAAGTGCGCCGCGAAGTCGGTATGGTGTTCCAGCAATTCAATCTGTTTCCGCACCTGACGGTGATGGAAAACCTGATTTTGTCGCCGACCTGGGTGGCCAAGATGCCGCGCAAGGAAGCCATCGACAAAGCCATGGTGCAACTCGAGCGCGTGCGCATTTCCGAGCACGCCAACAAATACCCTCTGCAGTTGTCCGGCGGTCAGCAGCAGCGCGTGGCGATTGCCCGTGCGCTGTGCCTGACGCCCAAAATCATGCTGTTCGATGAGCCCACTTCGGCGCTCGACCCCGAGATGATCAAGGAGGTGTTGGACGTGATGATCGAGCTGACCAGCCAGGGCATGACCATGCTGTGCGTGACGCACGAAATGGGCTTTGCCAAGGCGGTGGCCGACCGCGTGATCTTCATGGACCAAGGCCAAGTGGTTGAACAAGCGCCGCCGCAGCAGTTCTTTGACGCGCCGCAGACTGACCGGGCACAGGACTTTTTGTCCAAGATTCTTGGGCATTGATTTAATTGGGGTCAGAACCCAATTAAAGGCAGAGTTCTTTTTGAGCGCCGTTGGCCGGGATTGCGCCCGGCGGCGCACTCACTTTCTTTGCTTCGCAAAAGAAAGTAAGCAAAGAAAGGCGAGCCGCAGTCAGGGCCCTTCGGGTTCCTTGCGCTGCTCGCATCGGGCGGGGTCGGGTGCAAACTCGCTTCGCTCAAACAAGCACCCGCCATGATCCGCCCGCTGCTGCGCTGCTCAGCCCTGCCCGAACGGCATGAAATCCTTACGGGGCATTGCTTCGCTCGCCCCGATACTTTTCACCCCACGTCACTTTTGATTCCCCCTGGTTTCTGGGGTGATTTCGGTGGGGCGTTTAGCCTTCTTCTGAGCGAGTGCCCCTCTGCCGCTTGCACCAGAGGTGGGGCTGCGGGTTGGGGCGATTTGGCGAGCTTGCGAGTATGAGCCCCGGCCCGCAGCCCCGCCTCTGGTTCCAGAAGCCGTATTCCCAAGAGCCCCGACCCGCACCCTCAGGCAACGCCAAGGCAAGCACACCAGCACCAACAAAGGCCAAAACGAAAGCCACAGGTTTGAGACAATACGCCCATGACCCAAGAACTCACCCTCATTCGCCCCGACGACTGGCACCTGCATGTGCGCGATGGCGCCGCTTTGAACGTGGTGGTGCCGCACACGGCTGCCCAGTTTGGCCGCGCCATCATCATGCCCAACCTGAAGCCCCCCGTGACCACGGCCGAGCAGGCGCTGGCCTACAAGGCGCGCATTCAGGCCGCCGTGCCCAAAGGCATGAGCTTTGAGCCGCTCATGACGCTGTACCTGACGGACAACCTGGCCCCGGCCGAGATTGCCCGCGCCAAGGCCGCTGGCGTGGTGGCGTGCAAGCTTTACCCAGCGGGTGCCACCACCAACAGCGATGCGGGTGTGACCGACCTGCGCAAAATCTACCCCGTCCTCGAAGCCATGCAGCGCGAAGGCGTTTTGCTGCTGGTGCACGGCGAAGTCACCTCGTCCGACATCGACTTGTTCGACCGCGAAGCCGTGTTCATCGAGCAGCACCTGATTCCGCTGCGCCGCGACTTTCCGGGCCTGAAAATCGTGATGGAACACATCACCACCAAAGAGGCCGCTGACTATGTGGCCGCAGGCGATGCCAACCTGGCAGCGACCATCACCGCGCACCACCTGCTGTACAACCGCAACGCGATCTTCACAGGCGGCATTCGTCCGCATTACTACTGCTTGCCCGTGCTCAAGCGCGAGACGCACCGCCAAGCGCTGGTGCACGCGGCCACCAGTGGCCATGCCCGTTTCTTCTTGGGCACCGACAGCGCCCCGCACCCCGCGCACCTCAAAGAGCACGCCAGCGGGTGTGCTGGGTGCTACACCGCACACGCGGCCATCGAGATGTATGCCGAAGCCTTTGAGCAAGTGGGCGCGCTCGCCAAACTCGAAGGCTTTGCCAGCTTCTTTGGGGCCGACTTTTACGGCCTGCCACGCAATACCAGCACCATCACCCTGCGCCGCGAAAGCTGGATGCCCGCCGAAAGCTTTGCCTACGGCGAAGCCGAACTCAAGCCCCTGCGTTCGGGAGAAAGCCTGCCGTGGCGTCTGGTGGGGGGCTGAGCCTCAATCGGGCTGGGCAGCGCTGCGCGCCAGCTTCAAGCCTGAGCGTGCCCGACATCGACTGGGACGCGCCTTGGCTGGCCGACTGGCGGGCCGTGGGTGAGCCCATCGCACGCCAAGTGGCAGCGGGCATGCCCCAGCCAGAGGCCTTGAGCGCAGCCAGCGGTGCCCCCGTGCGCTTTGTGCCGCAAGCCGACTTGCCCGAAGGCCAAGCCTACGAAGACTTCATTTTTGCCACGGGCCAGGTGCCCACCCGCGAAGGCCTGCACGACTTCTTCAACGCCCTGTGCTGGGTGCATTTTCCGCAAGCCAAAAAACGCCTGAACCAGTTGCAGGCCCAGGAAATCGCCCGCGCCGGTGTGGGCCAGGTGCGTGGCCCAGTGCGCGACGCCGCCACCGTGTTCGATGAAAACGCATTGCTGATCCAGTCATCCGATGCGGTGTGGGCGGCCTTGACCGAGCACCGTTGGTTGGAGGCATTCGTTGGTTTGCGCCATGAGTGGGCGCACACATGTCTTTGGGCATTTGGTCATGCCGCCCTCGAAAAAGCGGTGCAGCCCTACAAATCGATCACCGTGCACTTGTGGCGCCTTCCGCAAGCCGTGGCTCAGGCGGACCTCGACGCTTGGTTGGCGAAAGACCTCACGCCTGAAAAACTGGCCTGTAAACCCTTCAGTCCCTTGCCGCTGCTGGGGGTGCCGGGCTGGTGGCTGGCCAACGAAGACCCGGCCTTTTACGCCGACGCCAGCGTATTTCGGCCACGCAGAAGCCCTCGCTGGGTAGAAAACCCGTACGCCAATCCGGAAATCACGCCCCCTTCTTGATTTTGCAGTCCGACACCCTAATATCCTCCCCAACGTGCCCGCGTCTTTCGGGTGAAAGTGAAACTCAACATGAAACGCATTTTTCTTTTTGTCGTGACCAACTTGGCCGTGGTGCTGGTGTTGGGCATCGTCGCCAACTTGCTGGGCGTGAACCGCTTTTTGACGTCCAACGGCCTGAACCTGGGCGCTTTGCTGGGTTTTGCGCTGATCATGGGCTTTGGTGGCGCCATCATCTCTTTGCTCATGAGCAAATGGATCGCCAAAATGTCCTCAGGGGTCAAGGTCATTGCGCAACCGGCCAACGCCGACGAAGCCTGGATCGTGGACACCGTCCGCAAATTGGCCGACAAAGCCGGAATCGGCATGCCTGAAGTGGGTATTTTTGAAGGCGACCCCAATGCTTTTGCCACCGGCGCATTCCGCGACTCGGCTTTGGTGGCTGTGTCCACAGGCTTGCTGCAGAACATGACCCACGAAGAAATCGAGGCCGTGCTCGCCCACGAAGTGGCGCACATCGCCAACGGCGACATGGTCACGATGACCTTGATCCAGGGCGTCATGAACACCTTCGTGGTCTTCATCTCCCGCGTCGTGGGTTATGCGGTGGACAGCTTCTTGCGCAAAAACGACGAAGAAAACACCGGCCCCGGCATTGGTTACTACGTGACCACCATCGTGATGGACATTTTGCTGGGCGTTCTCGCCGCGATCATCGTGGCCTGGTTCAGCCGTCAGCGCGAGTTCCGCGCCGATGCCAGTGCCGCGCAACTGATGGGACGCAAGCAGCCCATGATCAACGCCTTGGCCCGTTTGGGCGGTGTGCACACCGCCGAGTTGCCCAAGAGCATGGCCGCCATGGGCATTGCGGGCGGCATCGGTCAGTTGTTCAGCACCCACCCGCCCATCGAGCAGCGCATCGCCGCGCTGCAAAACAGCGCTTTATAAAGACGTCTCGTCTTTGGTCAATGTGTCCAGGTGGGTGGTGTCGCCCCAACCCACCAGTGACAGGCCTTGGGGTGTCCACAGAAGGCGGTTGACAGCGGTGTTGGTCAATCCCCAAGTGCGCGGTGCTTGCAGGTCCAAGCGGGTGGCGGCGCGGTACAGAATGTCCAGCACGCCGCCGTGTGCCACCATGACGATTTGTTGGCCAGGGTGCCGGACAGCCAGCTCGTCCACGGTGCTCACAATCCGGTCACGCAAGGCGATCAAAGACTCACCACCCTCAGGGGGCGTCCAGTCGGGTGTGCGTTTGCGCCAGTGCCAAGCGTGGTCCGGCAGCTCGGCTTCGATTTCAAGAAAGGTGCGCCCCTGAAACTGACCGAAACTGCGTTCGCGCAGGCCAGCATGTGTGGTCACGCTTTGTCCGATCCGCTGCGCAATCGCGAGGGCTGTGGCGTGCGCGCGAGACAAGTCACTGGCGTAAATTGCATCGATGACATCGCGCTGCACCAATGCTTGGGCCAGACGTTGCGCCTGGCGCAAGCCCACGTCGTTGAGTGGGATGTCGAGATGGCCTTGCAGACGGGTGTCGACGTTCCAGGCCGTTTCTCCATGGCGAATCGCCAAAATTCGTGTCGGTTCCATGTATTCCTGACTTCAGCGCGGCACTTCGATGTTGACCCGGCGCGGGCCAGTGGGCGGGTTGGGGAAGTTGGCCAGAGCGGCCTGGAACAAGGTGGCAAAGATCGGCACGCTGTCGCTCCAGGGCCCGGTGTGGTTGGCGCGGGTTTCGTAAACCACTTGGCCTGACTTCAAGTCGCGCATGACCACGCTGACCTCGCGGCGGTAATGCGTGGGCGGCGGAAAGCGCATGCCCACACCCAGTCCGATGTGCGAGCCAAAGTTCCGGCCCATACCCGATCCGAGGGCGATGTTGCCGTATGGGGTCCAACCCGTTCCAATGGGGCGGCCCCAAGGGTCGGCCAGATATTGGGTACCACTGAAGCCGACCATCACACTCAGGCTGGCTCCGGCATCGTCGCGCACCAAACCCACGGCCGTCATGGCAGCCTGAGCTTGTTGCTCGGCCAATCCGGCTTCGGGGTTATGGACCTGCGAAGGCAGGCGCTCAAAACGGTACTTGGCCCCGTGCAGACTCATGCCAGGCGGCACAGCGGCGACCGAGATGACATCGCTGTCGATCAAGCGCATCGAGGCGCAGCCGGTCAAGAGGCCCAAGGTCAGCGCGGCCAGGGCCATCGAAAACCACCGTTTGAGCTGTCGAGTTTCTGTGCGCATGAGTTGTGCCCTTGAGGGTTACATCGAGATGACCTGAATGCCTGGCAAGGACGCTTCCTTGAACTCTTCTTCGTCAAAGGCCTTGTCGCCATCGTCCGACTCGATGCCGGTGATTTTCAGGTCCTTGAAGCCGTGC
>JAIXOZ010000020.1 GCA_027486495.1 Comamonadaceae bacterium
GATCACATGGTCGGCCACGCGGATCATGTCTTCGTCGTGCTCGACCACCAGCACGCTGTTGCCGATGTCGCGCAGGTGTTGCAGCGTGCCGATCAGGCGGTCGTTGTCGCGCTGGTGCAATCCGATGCTGGGCTCGTCCAGCACGTACATCACGCCCGTGAGGCCCGAACCAATCTGGCTGGCCAGGCGGATGCGTTGTGATTCGCCGCCTGACAGGGTGTCGGCGCTGCGGTCCAGGCTCAAATAATTGAGGCCCACGTCGTTCAAGAACTTCAGCCGCAGCGCGATCTCGCGCACCACCTTGTCGGCAATCTCGGCCTTGGCTCCGTGCATGGTCAGGCCCTGAAAGTATTGCTGAGACTCGCCCAGCGTGATGTGGCTGATTTCGTAAATGGCGCGGGCTTGCGCGCCTTCGCCAATGCGCACATGGCGCGCCTCGCGGCGCAGGCGTGTGCCGTGGCAGCTGGTGCAGGCCTGCATGTTGCGGTAACGTGCCAGGTCTTCGCGCACCACGGCCGAGTCGGTCTCGCGGTAGCGGCGCGTCATGTTGGGGATGATCCCTTCAAACGGGTGCTTTTTGCTGACCTTCTTACCCTGCGATGCCCCTGACTCCATGGTGTAACTGAATTTGATTTCCTCCAGCCCCGAGCCGTGCAGCAGCACCTGTTGGTGAATCGGCGCGAGTTTCTCGAATGGCGTTTCGATGTCGAACTGGTAATGCTTGGCCAAGCTTTCGAGCATGCTGAAGTAAAAGCCGTTGCGCCGGTCCCAGCCCTTGATGGCACCACTGGCCAGGCTGAGCGAGGGGAAGGCAACAACCCGCTCTGGGTCAAAAAACGCCATGCTGCCAATGCCGTCGCAAGTGGGGCACGCACCCATGGGCGAATTGAACGAGAACAGGCGTGGCTCCAGCTCGCTGATGGAATAAGTGCACACCGGACACGAGAACTTGGCGTTGAACAGGTGTTCTTTGCCCGTGTCCATCTCCAGCGCCACGGCGCGGTGTTCGGCCAGTTGCAGCGCGGCTTCAAAGCTTTCGGCCAGGCGCTGGCGCAGGGCGTCTCTTGCTTTGGCGTCCTCTTCCGAGCGAACCTTGATGCGGTCCACCACCACGTCGATGTTGTGCTTTTCGGTTTTCTTGAGCGTGGGAAGGTTTTCGACTTCCACCGTCTGGCCGTTGATGCGAAAACGCACGTAGCCCAGAGCCTGCATTTGCTCAAAGACTTTTTCAAACTCGCCTTTTTTCTCGCGGGCAATGGGTGCCAAGATCATCAGCTTGGTGTCTTCAGGCAGGGCCAGCACGGCGTCCACCATCTGACTCACGGTCTGCGCTTGCAGGGGCAGGTTGTGGTCGGGGCAGTAGGGTGTGCCTGCGCGAGCAAACAGCAGGCGCAGGTAGTCGTGGATCTCGGTCACGGTGCCCACGGTGGATCGTGGGTTGTGGCTGGTGGCTTTTTGCTCGATGGAAATCGCAGGCGACAGGCCCTCGATCAAATCCACATCGGGCTTGTCCATCAGCTGCAAAAACTGCCGCGCATAGGCCGACAGGCTTTCCACATAGCGGCGCTGGCCTTCGGCGTACAGCGTGTCAAAGGCCAGGCTTGATTTGCCCGAGCCCGACAGCCCGGTGATCACCACCAGCTGGTTGCGCGGGATGTCGAGGTCGATGTTTTTCAGGTTGTGGGTGCGGGCACCGCGCACGCTGATGTGGGTTTGCCGCAGCGCGGAGGCCAGATACCGTGCGTCGGGTTCGTCGGGCAGGAGAGAAGGGTCGGCAAATTTCACGTAGGGCAGCCAGATCAGCAAAACCTTTGATTATCCCCTTTGACATCTTGCGGGACGCAGGGGCTGGTCAATCAGGGACAATCCGGCCTTTGCTTTTCACCCTTGCAGGGTTTTTTGAGTTCTTTTGTGGCCGATTCTTCGCCTGATTCCGTTGTTCGTGCATTGCACATGACGCCCACCGAGCGCCGCGCCAGCGCCTCGCTGGCCATTATTTTTGCGCTGCGCATGCTGGGTTTGTTTTTGGTATTGCCGGTTTTTGCTCTGGAGGCGCGCCGCTACCCCGGTGGTGAAGACCCGGTGTGGCTGGGCCTGGCCATGGGCATTTATGGCCTGACGCAGGGTGCGCTGCAGCTGCCGTTTGGCATGGCCTCCGACCGTTTTGGGCGCAAGCGCGTCATCGTACTGGGCCTGGTGATTTTTGCCTTGGGCAGTTTTTGGGCCGCTGCAGCCACCGACCTGACCGGCTTGCTGATCGGGCGCAGCCTGCAGGGGGCGGGGGCCGTGTCGGCGGCTGTCACGGCCTTGCTGGCCGACTTGACGCGCGACGAGGTGCGCACCAAGGCCATGGCCATGGTGGGCGGCAGCATCGGTTTGTTGTTCGCCCTGTCTTTGGTCGTGTCGCCTTGGCTCACAGCTTGGATCGGGTTGTCGGGTCTGTTTTGGCTCACCGGTGTCTTGGCGGTGTTGGGCGTTGGGGTGGTCATTTGGGGTGCGCCCCCTGCACCCGAGCCTGTCGCTGGAGAGGGCCGGGCTCGACTGCGCGATGTCCTGGCCCATGCCGATCTGATGCGTTTGAATGTGGGCGTGTTTGTGCTGCATGCGGTGCAGCTGGCCATGTGGATGTCGGTGCCTGCCTTGCTGGTGCAGGCGGGGCTGCAGACGGCGCAACACTGGCAGGTGTATTTGCCGGCTGTGCTGCTGTCGTTTTTGTTCTTGGGTGTGGTGTTTGCCATGGAGCGCCGTGGGCACCTGAAAAAAGTCTTTCTTTTCTCGATTGCCTTGATGACTCTGGCTGAGGTGGGATTGTTGGTTCAGTCGGCTGGCACCTCCAGCCTGAACGCGTCGGCGTTGCTGCTGTTTCTTTTTTTCTGTGGCTTCAATGCCCTGGAGGCGAGCCAACCCAGTTTGGCTTCGCGCATCGCGCCCCCTGCCATGCGTGGCACCGCCATGGGGGTTTACAACACGCTGCAATCCTTGGGGCTTTTTGCCGGTGGGCTTTTGGGCGGCTGGCTGGTCAAGTCCTGGGGCAGTCCGGTGCTTTTTTTGAGCTGTGGCGCGGCCTTGTTGGGCTGGTTGGTGGTGGCTTGGCCGATGCAAATGCCAGTCCGTGGCCGCGGGGTGGCGCCAGTGTCCTGAGGGATGGCGCAGGCTGCAGCCGGGCATGGCGATGGGCTGGATTGGCCCCATAATTAACCTATCTTTCGAGGAGTTTTCATGGCATCCGTTAACAAAGTCATCATCGTCGGCAACTTGGGTGCTGACCCCGAAACCCGTTACCTGCCTTCGGGCGATGCGGTCACCAGCATCCGCGTGGCCACCACCGACCGCTACAAAGACAAGCAAACCGGTGAGATGAAAGAGGCCACCGAGTGGCACAGCATCAGCTTCTTTGCCAAGCTCGCCGAAATCGCGGGTCAGTACCTGCGCAAGGGCAGCCAGGTGTATGTCGAGGGCAGCCTGCGCACCCGTAAGTACACCGACAAAAATGGTGTCGAAAAATACGCCACCGACATCCGCGCCGACAGCATGCAGATGTTGGGCAGTCGCCAAGGCATGGGCGGTCCGTCCGAAGACGGCGGCGGTGGCGGCGGTGGCTATGCTCCGCGCCAAGCCGCACCGGCTCGGCCAGCAGCCGCACCGGCCAGCCGCCCCGCGGCAGCGGCCAAGCCTGCCGCCAGCAACTTTGATGACATGGACGACGACATTCCGTTCTGATTTGTTCAGTCGGGTTGAACATCACCTCCCCAACCCGTGGTCAAGCCCACGGGTTTTTTCTTTCAGCAGCGCATGAGCCCTCGTCTTTTTTTCTCGCCGGTGCAACACCTGGGTTTTGCTTGGTTTGCGATGGTCATGGGCTTTTGTGGTCTGTCGCTGGCCTGGTTGCGCGCCGAGTTTTTTTGGGGGGCCTTGGCGGTGTGGGTTTCGGCCGTTCTGGGCGTTGAGGCCGCATGCATCTTGATCGCTTTGATGCTGGCCACAGTCGCGCGCCTGTGGTGGTTTGCGCAAGCCGTTCGCGCTGATTTGAAGCACCCTGTGCGCCATGTGTTCGTGGCAGCCATGCCCGCTTCTTGGGTGTTGATGGCCAGCGTGGGGGCCGCCCACTGGGGTTTTTCATGGTGGGCAGATGCCCTGTGGATGCTCGGTTCTGCGGGTTTGATGTTGGTGAGTGGGGTGGTGGTGCTCGGCTGGTTTCGTTCGGATTGGCGCCAAGACCGGTTTTGGTTGGGCATGACCCCGGCCTTGTTCATTCCCGTGGTGGGCAATGTGTTGCCGGCTTTGGCCGGTGTGGGTTTGGGTCATCCAGTTTGGGCCGCAGTTCAATTTGCCTTGGCAGCCTTGCTTTGGCCTGTGGCTTGGGGCTTGATTGGTTGGCGCATCCGCCGCTTGGGCATGTGGCCGCAGCGCCTCTTGCCCTTGACCTTCATCACAGTAGCGCCACCCTCGGTGTTGGCTTTGTCGGGTCTGAACCTGGGCACCACGCCGTGGATGGTGGCGGGGCTTTGGTGTGTGGCCTTGTTGTTTTTGTGTGGTTCGACCTTGGTGGCCAGGGGTGTTTTCAAGCAAGCATTTGGCATGCCTTTTTGGGGTATGTCTTTCCCTTTGGCCGCATTTTCTGCCTTGTCTTTGGCCTTGTCCTTGGACCGCGTTGGGGGCAAGCCTGGGCCTTGACGGGCTTGTTTCTGGTGTCTGGCTTGTTTCTTTGGCTTGGGATGTCCACAGCCCTGGGCATTTGGCAGGGCCGATTGTTGGTGCCAGAGCCGCCTGGGCCTTGAGTGTGCGTTGAGGGGGACGTGGATCGGATTCGGGCTGCTGGCTGAGATTTCTCGTGGCGCCCGTGGCGCGTGGCTGCAAGCTCGGTCAGAATAGTCACATGAACGAAATCACCTCCCGGTTCTTACCGCCAGAAGACGCCCAAAGGCGTGAGTTACACAACGAAGTGCATGCGCGTCCACCTGCCCGAGTTCGGTTGCCGGCACTGATCGTTTATGTGGCGCTGCTCAACGAGGGCGTGACGCGGGAGCAAGAGTGGGCCCATTTGCGGCTGCTCCCCGGCCATGCCGATTTGGGTCTGGATCAATTGCAGGGCAATTTTTTACGTTTGCGCTGTGACCACTTCACCGTCAAATGGGAGCGGCACACCGAGTTCACCCGTTATTCCATTGTTCAAAATTTACCGCCCAATGCGCAATGGGGCGCCGACTTGCCCGAGCTGGCGCCGCATGTGGCCGTTGGCACCGACTGGTTGCGCGGCTTGCCAGGCCAAACCATGGCCGCCATCGAGTTGGGCATGTTGCAGGCCGATATCGAGTCACCCCATTTGATCGCCCAAGCCCAAAGCTGGTTGGGTGAGGGAACGGTCTTGGCTTCGCGCATGGGCAATACGGCCGAGGGCCTTTCACATTCGTGCATCCTGACCCATTTCCAAATCGGTGCCGATGGTTTTGAGCGCATGTTGGTGGTGGCCCCAGAAGGCACCAGTGAGGCCAGAGCCGGACGCATTTCGCAGCGCTTGCTCGAGTTGGAAACCTACCGATTGATGGCTTTGCGTGGCTTGCCCGTGGCCAAAAATCTGTCGGCCATGTTGTCTTCAGCGGAATCGCAATTGGCCGACATCACGGGCTTGCTCGAGCGCAAGGGTGAGACGGATCAGGCCTTGCTGGACTTGTTGGTGTCTTTGGCTGCGCGCATTGAGCGCGCTACAGCCGAGCATGGGTTCCGGTTTTCTGCGACACGCGCTTACGACACCCTGGTCAGCCAACGCCTGACGGAGCTGCGCGAGCGCCCCATCTCAGGCACGCAAACCTTGGGCGAATTCATGCAGCGGCGTTTGTCCCCCGCCATGGCCACCGTGATGGCGACCGAAAAACGTTTGGCGTCTTTGGCCGAGCGGGTCTCGCGCACCAGCGCCCTTTTGCGCACGCGGGTGGACATTGCCACCGAGGCGCAAAACCAGGTCTTGCTCGAAAAACTCACCCGCGGTCAAGAGCTGCAACTGCGCCTGCAAGTCACGGTGGAGGGCCTGTCGATGGCGGCCATCTCTTATTACGTGGTGAGCTTGCTGCTTTACGCCTTCAAGGGTTTGAAGGCGTATGGCCTGCCCTTCAACCCTGAAATGGCCGTGGCTTTGCTGCTGCCTTTGGTGTTGTGGAGCGTATGGCGCAGCCGCCAAAAAATTCAAGAGAAACTGCACCGGTCGGACACCTGACCCCATGGAGTTGCGACAACTGCGGTATTTTGTTCGGGTGGTGGAATTGGGCAGCATCAGCCGGGCCGCTTTGGACCTGGACCTGGTGCAGTCGGCCCTGAGCCAGCAAATCACCCGACTCGAAGGAGAGCTCAGCACACGTTTGCTGCAGCGCAGCCCGCAAGGCGTAACGCCCACTGAGGCGGGGGTGGCGTTTTTCCGCGAGGCGCAATTGACCTTGCGTCACGCCGAGCAGGCCATTCGCGCTGCCCAGCAGGCGCGTTTGTCCGGCACGGTCAGTGTGGGCCTGGCCCCCACAACGGCAGCCGTGTTGGGTTTGCCTTTGATGCAGGCCATGCGCGAACGTTACCCGGATGTCCGTCTGCACATGGTCGAAAGCCTCTCGGGACATTTGTCCGCCATGCTCAACGCGCGGCAACTCGATTTGGCGGTGTTGTTTGATTTGCCGATAGCGGGTGGCCAATCCTTACAGGCAGCCAGGCGCTGGAGTGTGCTGCCGCTGATTGAGGAAGATATCTTTCTCATTTCTGCGCGATCGACCCGCGCTAAAAGATTTCCTCAAAGCCTGCGCATGTCTCAGCTGTGTGATGAACCGCTGATTTTGCCGACGGGGCCGCATGGCTTGCGCAGTGGCCTGAATGCGGCATTTTCTCGGGCCAAAGTGGATCCTCGTGTGATCATGGAAATGGACTCCTTGGCCATGCTGATGGATGCCGTGAGCGCAGGCCTGGGCTCTACGCTGCAACCTTGGGCTGCCGTAGCGCGCATGCAGGGGGCTACCGAGAGCTTGTGCATGACACGCATCACCGATGACCGAGTCAAACGTGTGAATTTTTTATGCGGTTTGTCAGACGATGAATTGTCGCCAGCAGCCTTGGCGACCCGCGTGGTCATGGCCGATTGTGTGCGCACTTTGGTTCGGTCGGGCGTCTGGTTGGGCGCGAGCCTGAGTGTGCCCGCATCCCATGTTGAGGTAGGCCATCCAGAGCTTAAGTTTTGACCACTGATTTGCGGCGGCTTCCGGGACGCAAGTCGAGCAGCAACTCATAAAGTTTTTCGGCCGCCGGGGTGAAGCTGCGGCCCTTGCGGCGAATCAGTCCAATCCGCCGTGTGATGATGGGGTCGAACAAAGGCACGCTCGCCAATACCGGGTGATCTGCGCTGGGCATGGCCAATGACGGTACGGCAGCAACACCCATGCCTGCTTCGACCAAACCCAACAAGGTCGTGACATGCTGGGCTTCGTAAATGCTTTGCGGTCGTTGATCTGCAGAGGCCAAGGCCAAATCGAGCAGCATGCGATTGCCCGAAGATTTGGACACAGACATGAAGTCGTATTGCCCCAGCTCTTGCCAGCTGACCTTTCTTTTTTTGGCCAGCGGGTGGTCTTTTCTGCAGGCGGCAACAAAACGCTCTTCCAGAATGCTGCGAAACTCAATTCCGGGTTCGTCGTTGCCCATGAAGTTGACCCCGAAGTCGGCTTCGCCGCTGGCGACGACCGACAGGACCTCATTGGCGCTGGCATCGTGCACTTTGATGCGGATGCGTGGAAACCTAGCGTGGTAAGTGCGCAGGACTTGCGGCAAGAAGTAGTAAACAGCAGAAGGGACGCATGCGACGGTGACTTCGCCCAAGCGCGCTCCACCGACTTCCTGAATCCCCAGCAAGGTCTCATCCAGGTCGTCAAGCAAAAGACGCACCTTGCGAGCGAAATCTCTCCCCACGCCCGTCAGGCTCATGCTGCGCGTGCTTCTGTCGATCAATTTCACACCCAGAGCGTTTTCGAGTTTGTCGATGCGACGGCTGAAAGCCGGTTGTGAAATGTGCACAGCTTCGGCTGCTTTTCGGAAGTTGCCCAATTCGGCTGCAGCAGAAAAGGCCTGCAGGTCATGCAAATCGAAGTTGATGTTCATGTCAGTTGCAGTGTTGTGTTTTTTGCATCAATACTTTTTAAAAATGCAATTCACAAAATTCTACACAGGTCCCATCATCCGCACCCATGACTACTTCATTGCCTTGTGTCCTGATGCGTTCAGGAACTTCACGCGGCCCTTTCTTCCTTCGTGAATGGTTGCCCAAAGACGATCACTTGAGAGATCGTGTTTTGCAAAGCGCCATTGGCGCAGCCGATCCTTCACAGATCAACGGACTCGGTGGCGGCACCACATTGACCAGTAAGGTCGCGATGGTTTCGAGGTCTTCTCGCGTCGACTGCGACGTGGATTACCTGTTTGCCCAGGTGGGCCCCAACGGGGTGGATACCCGACCCAATTGCGGGAACATGTTGGCGGGTGTGGCGCCATTTGCCGTAGAGCAAGGCTTGATTGCGGCCACAGAGGGCATGACTTCGGTGCGTGTGCACAACGTCAATACTGGTGCACGCATTGATGTGCAAATTCACACCCCCAATGGTCAAGTGGTTTACGACGGCAACATCAGCATGGATGGGGTGGCGGGTACCGCTGCACCGGTTTACTTGAACTTTTTGGACGCATGGGGCGGCGTGACCGGAAAACTTTTTCCCACGGGTGCACGCATCAACCTGATCGACGGGGTGGAGGTCACCTGCATCGATGCAGCGATGCCCATGGTCTTGATGCCTGCCCACAGCTTGGGCGCCAGCGGCACTGAGAGCGCCTCTGAACTCGATGCCATGCCCGATCTTTTGGCCCGCATGGAACGCATTCGGCTGCAAGCCGGTCGCCTCATGGGCTTGGGTGATGTCTCGGCCAGTGTGCTGCCCAAGCCAGTGCTGGTCAGTCCAGGTCAAGACCCCATGACCATCGTGTCACGCTACTTCACGCCCTGGAAGTGCCATACCGCCCATGCCGTCACAGGCGCGATCGGTGTGGTGACTGCCTTTGCTTTGCCCGGTACGGTGGCCAGCCGCTCGAAGTGCATCGAAGGGGAACAAGTTTTCAAAGTGGCGCACCCTTCGGGTGTGATTCAGATTGCTGCGGAGGTTCGTGAGCAAGCTGGCCAGCTGCAAGTGGTTCGGGCATCCGTGGTTCGTACCGTTCGAAAAATCATGGAAGGCGCCTTACAACTTCCCGCTGATTTGGTTTTTTCTTAAGGAATTTTCATGTATTTGCGCATTTTCAAAAAGACAGTGACCGCTCTGGCTTTGACTTCATCGGCACTGGCTTACGCTTACCCTGACAAAACGGTCACCCTTGTTGTGCCCACTGCTGCAGGGGGCGGTAACGACGCCATGGCCCGCGTCATCGCCCAAAAAATGGCGCCTTTGCTGGGGCAGTCGGTGATCGTGGAGAACAAAGCAGGCGCCAATGGCTCCATCGCTTCTGAGTTTGTGGCCCGCGCACCAGCAGACGGTCACACCGTGCTCTTTGGGTATGTGGCGACCCATGCGATGAATCCTGCTTTGCAAAAGCTGCGTTACGACCCGGTCAGTGATTTCGAGCCTGTGGGTCTTGTGGGCTATTCCCCCACCTTGATGGTGGTCACCTCACAGTTGAAGGCCGCAGATGCCAAGACGGTTTTGGCGTCCATTCAAGCGCAAGACGGCAAACTGAGTTATGCATCGGCGGGCAATGGCACGGCGCCACATTTTGCTGCTGAACTCTACAAGCTCAGCATGAAGGCTTCCTGGATGCATGTGCCTTACAAAGGTTCTGCGCCAGCGGTCAACGACACGGTTGCCGGTCACACGCACATCATGTTCCCCAGCCTTTTCACAGCACTGCCACATGTCAAGTCTGGCAAGTTGCACGCCGTTGGCATTGCGGGCAGTCGCCGCTCCCCTGCTTTGCCCGGGGTGCCAACCCTGAAGGAGCTGGGTGTTGCCGGGGTGGACGTGACGCAGTGGTATGCCCTGTTTGTCCCGGCCAAAACGCCCAAAGCGGTGGTCACTAAACTCAATGCGGCACTCAATCAAGTGCTCAACGACAAGGACACGATCGCTCGCATCGAAGCGCAGGGCGCCGATGTTGAAACCAGCACGCCCGACGAGCTAAAAACCCTGGTGCGCGATGACCTGGCCAAGTGGAGACGGGTGGTTCAACAGGCCAAACTTTCGGCGGATTGAACCCGTCCACAAAACCTTTGCCATCACATTTCATGATACCCCCATCCTTGGATCCTGGTGCACAGCCAGGCGTTCAGGGCATACATTTGAAGCCTGATTTTCAAATGGGAGTTTTCATGGACTTGCAACTCAAAGACAAAACCGCTCTTGTGACGGGGGCCAGCGTGGGCATTGGGCGTGGCATTGCCAAGGCCTTGGCTGCAGAGGGCGTGCGTGTGGCCGTGTCTGCACGGCGTGTGGACAAGTTGCGCGAGCTGGCGGACGAAATCGTGGCCGCTGGTGGACATGCACCTGTGATCATCGAGTCGGACCTGTATGCGGACGACGCAGCCAAACGCTTGGCCGAGGCGGCTTTGGCGGGTCTGGGCAGCGTGGACATTTTGGTGAACAACGCCGGCGGCTCGCGCAGTTTCAAGGAGTTGCATGTGAGCGAAGAGGCTTGGCAAGAGGCCATCACCTTGAACTTTCACCGTCCACGCCAAGTCGCCGATGCCCTGATTGACCAGATGATTGAGCGCCAATGGGGCCGCATCATCAACATCACCGGCAAGAGCGAGCCCGAGCACACCAACGGCGCGTTTTGCGCCAAGGCGGGCATGCACAGCTGGGCCAAGGGTTTGTCGCGCATGGTGGGCAAACACGGCGTCACCGTGAATTGCGTGCCACCAGGGCGTATCCATTCCGAGCAAATTTTCCGCAACTACACACCCGAGTACCGCCAGTGGCAGTGCGAGAACGAAATTCCCATGGGCCGCTATGGTGAGCCGGAAGACATGGCCAATTTGGTCACCTTCTTGGCTTCGCCTTTGGCCAGTTACATCACGGGTGCGGTGATTCCTGTGGATGGTGGTTTGCGCAAATACCAGTTTTGATTTGACCCGGGCTTCGTGCCCTGTGCCTTTGCACTGAAAGTGTTTATGACGGTCGATGTTTTGGTGATTGGCGGCGGCAACGCGGCCCTGTGTGCAGCGCTCATGGCCCGCGAAGCCGGTGCCAGCGTGATGCTGCTCGAATCGGCGCCGCGCGAGTGGCGCGGCGGCAATTCTGGCCACACACGCAATTTGCGCTGCATGCACGATGCGCCGCAAGATGTGTTGGTCGATGCCTACCCGGAAGAAGAGTTCTGGCAAGACCTGCTCAAAGTCACTGGCGGCTTGACCAACGAGCATCTGGCCCGTCTGGCGATCCGCCATTCGGCCACCTGCAGGCCCTGGATGGTCAAGCATGGCGTGCGTTTTCAGCCATCTTTGTCCGGGGCATTGCACACGGCCCGCACCAACGCGTTTTTCATGGGCGGGGGCAAGGCCTTGGTCAATGCTTTTTACCGCAGCGCCGAAAAGCTGGGCGTGCTGATCCATTACAACGCCGAGGTGGACACCGTCGAATTGGACGAGGGCCGCTTTGTGGCTGCATCGGTGATGCACAAGCAGGCCGATGGCAGTGTGCGGCGCGAACGCATCGAGGCCCGTGCCTGCGTGTTGGCGGCGGGGGGCTTTGAGTCCAACCGCGAATGGCTTCGCGAAGCTTGGGGCCAAAACGAGCGCGGTGAATACCCGGCCGACCAATTTTTGATTCGCGGCACGCGCTTCAACCAAGGCGTTTTGCTCAAACACATGCTGGCGCAGGGCGCTGACCGCATTGGCGACCCGACGCAGGCGCACATGGTGGCGATTGATGCCCGTGCCCCCTTGTACGACGGTGGTATTTGCACCCGCATTGACTGCGTGTCTTTGGGCGTGGTGGTCAACCGCGAGGCGCGACGTTTTTACGACGAGGGCGAAGATTTTTGGCCCAAGCGCTACGCCATTTGGGGCCGTTTGGTGGCCCAGCAACCGGGTCAGGTGGCGTATTCCATCATCGATGCCAAGGCGGTAGGGCGCTTCATGCCGCCCGTGTTTGAAGGCACCCAAGCGGACAGCCTGCCCGAGTTGGCCCGCAAGCTGGGTCTCGATGAAGCGACCTTCATGCAAACCCTGAACGATTACAACGCCGCTTGCCGCGAAGGCACCTTTGACCACACGGCCTTGGACGATTGCCACACCGAAGGTGTGAGCCCCGCCAAAACCCACTGGGCCAGGCCTTTGGACACTGCACCCTATTACGCCTATGCCGTGCGGCCCGGCGTGACCTTCACCTATTTGGGATTGAAAACCGATGACACCACCGCTGTGCGCTTCAACGACCAGCCCAGCCCCAACTTGTTTGTGGCGGGCGAAATGATGGCGGGCAACGTGCTGGGCAAGGGCTACACGGCCGGGGTGGGCATGACGATTGGCACGGCCTTTGGCCGCATCGCGGGTGAACAGGCGGCCAAAGCCGTCCAAGTGCAAAAGCAAGGAGCTTCTCATGCAAACGCTTGAAGCCCTGACCCAGGATGCCCGTGCTTTGGCGCGTGGCGAGATGACCGCGCCCGAAACCGAAGTGGCCCGCCAAATGCAAATTTGCAATGGCTGCCGCTACTGCGAGGGCTTTTGTGCCGTGTTCCCAGCCATGACCCGGCGCTTGGAGTTTGGCAAGGCCGACATCCATTACCTGGCCAATTTGTGCCACAACTGCGGCGCGTGTTTGCATGCCTGCCAGTACGCACCGCCGCATGACTTTGCCATCAATGTGCCCAAGGCCATGGCCCAAGTGCGTGGTCAGACCTACGCCGACTACGCCTGGCCGCCTGCCTTGGGGAGTCTTTACCAGCGCAATGGCTTGACCTTGTCGGTGGCGCTCGCTTTGGGTTTGGCCTTGTTTTTGGCCTTGGCGATGCTGCGGCAAGGCACGCTGTGGGGTGCTCCCGTGGCCGGTGGTTTCTATGCGGTATTCCCCCACAACCTGATGGTGAGCCTGTTTGTGCCCATCTTTTTGTTTGCGGTGCTGGCGCTGGCGCTGGGGGTGATGCGGTTTTGGCGTGAGGTGACACCAGCCACAAGCGGAGCCGGTTTGACCACACCCGCTGCCGCCGAAGCCACCCACGCGGCCTTGCGCCTGAAATACCTGGACGGTGGCCACGGTGAGGGTTGCCACAACGAGGACGACGCCTGGACACATGCCCGCAGGCGCTACCACCACCTGACGTTTTACGGTTTCATGCTGTGCTTTGCCGCCACCAGCGTGGCCACGCTGTACCACTATGTTCTGGGCTGGCCCGCGCCTTACGATTTGACGACTTTGCCCAAACTGCTCGGCGTCATCGGCGGGGTGAGCCTGACGGTGGGCACGGCTGGTTTGTGGCGCTTGAACCTGCGCCGCCACCCGGACCATGGCGACGCGGCGCAAAAGCCGATGGACCGGGGTTTCATTGCCTTGTTGTTTCTGGTCAGCGTGACGGGTTTGCTGCTTTGGTTGCTGGGCCAAACGGCGGCCATGCCTTTGATGTTGGCTGTGCATCTGGGTGCGGTGATGGCTTTGTTCCTGACCTTGCCTTACGGCAAGTTTGCACACGGCATTTTCCGCACGGCGGCCTTGCTGCGCTTTGCCATTGAAAAGCGCCAACCCAACCGGCTGGGGTTGGGCGGGGAATAAGTCAGGCCGTTGGTTTGGGGCAGGCGCTGGCCGAGTGGATCACGCCGCCGCCCAGGCACACATCGCCGTCGTACATCACGGCGCTTTGGCCTGGTGTGACGGCCCATTGGGGATCGCTGAAAGAGAGTTCAAAGCCCGTTGACCCATGGGGTGTGCCGAGCGCTTGCAGGCTGCAAGGCGCATCCGTTTGCCGGTAGCGTGTCTTGGCGGCGTAGGCTCCGGCCGCAGGGGCCTGGCCCGCGCACCAGCTCACATCCGTGGCCTGCAGCTGGGGTGACAGCAACCAGGGGTGGTCGTGGCCTTGCACCACCCACAAGGTGTTGTTCGGGATGTCCTTGCGCGCCACAAACCAGGGGGTGTGTTCGCCCGCACCTCTTAAGCCACGCGCTTGCAGCGCTTTCATGTCGGCCCCTTTGGCTTTGATGCCGCCAATGCCAAGGCCCTGACGCTGGCCCAAGGTGTAAAAGCTCAGACCCACATGCTGGCCGATGGTGCGGCCCGTCGGGTCTTTGATGGGGCCGGGTTCTTTGGAGATGTAGCGGTTCAAAAACTCTCGGAAAGGCCGCTCGCCGATGAAGCAGATGCCGGTGGAATCTTTCTTTTTGGCGTTGGGCAGCCCGATCTCTTCGGCGATGCGGCGCACCTCGGTCTTGTGCAGTTCGCCCACCGGAAACAGGGTTTTGGACAGCTGCGCTTGGTTCAGGCGGTGCAGAAAATAGCTTTGGTCTTTGCTGGGGTCCAGACCCTTGAGCAGTTCAAACAGACCGCTGGTGGTGTTTTGCCGCACTCGGGCGTAGTGGCCGGTGGCGATTTTTTCGGCCCCCACACGCATGGCGTGGTCCAAAAACGATTTGAATTTGATTTCGGCATTGCACAGGATGTCCGGGTTGGGCGTGCGCCCGGCTTGGTACTCGCGCACAAACTCCGAAAACACCCGGTCTTTGTAATCGGCCGCAAAATTGACATGCTCGATCTCGATGCCCAGCACATCGGCCACGGCGGCGGCATCCACAAAGTCGACGTTGGACGAGCAGTATTCGCTGTCATCGTCGTCTTCCCAGTTTTTCATGAAGATGCCAATGACTTCATGGCCCTGCTGTTTGAGCAGATGGGCGGTGACGGCTGAATCGACGCCGCCGGACAAGCCGACGACCACGCGTGCAAGTTGAGACATGCCCGAATTATCCCGTGAGCGAAGCCCAGGGCGACCGATCGCGAAAATTTATAATGCCCACTTGGTTCCCACACATGACCTTGCATTGCACATGGTGCCCCCCCATTCGAACTTTCCTGCGCGACACCGCGCGAGGCCTGTTCATCGTGACCCACAGTGGCCTGGCCATGGTGGGTTTGAGTGCGGCCGCCATCGTCCTGGCTTTGTGGTGGCAGCCCCAATGGTTGAACCAGGCGGAGGGGGCGCTTTTCGATTGGTTGCGTGAGCGCCAGGTGTTGCTTTCCTGGTTGCCGGAAAACGCGGCCGATCGTGCCACCGCCGTGCATTTGCAGGACCTTCCGAGACCCCAGGCGGCGGTGGCCGTTTGGCTGGGGCGCAAGTACAAAGTGGCCCCCGAACCTTTGGCGGCTTTGGTGGCGGAGGCCTATCTGCTGGGCAAAAAGTACAAGTTGGCCCCCCATCTGATTTTGGGCGTGATGGCCACCGAGTCGAGTTTTCATCCGTATGTCCAAAGCCACGCCGGTGCCCAAGGTCTGATGCAGGTCATGACCGGCATCCATGCCCAGCGCTACGAAGCCTATGGCGGTAAATTGGCGGCTTTTGACCCCATCACCAATTTGCGCGTGGGCGCGGGCGTGCTGGCCGATGCCATCAAGCTGCGCGGCGGCTCCATCGAGGAGGGCCTGAAGTTTTACCTGGGGGGTTATGGTCTGACAGAGGACGGCGGTTATGTGGCCAAGGTCCTCGCCGAGCAGGCCTTGCTCGATCAGGTCGCCGCTGGTATGAAGGTGCCCACACAGTGAACGGTTTGACATGAGTTTTGTCTCGCCCGAGTTTGCACTGTTGTGCTTGTTGTTTCTGCCAATTTATTGGTCTTTGGCGGAGCACCCGCGTGCGCAGCGCAGTTTGCTCATCGCCTCAGCCTATGGCTTGTACGCCACTTGGTTGCCTGTTTTTGCCTTGGTTTTGGTGACCTACAGCACCGTTATCTGGGGATTGGGTCGTTGGATGCGTCGGGATGGGTCTGGTCGTTTGCCTTTGACGCTGGGACTGTGGCTGGCCGGGTCTTTTCTTTTTTCCCTCAAATATTATGAGTTTGTGCGGGAGACCTTTCAGGTTCTCTTGCAAAACACAGGCTTTGTCTCTTTGTTGCCCGTGCTCGATTGGGTGACACCAGTGGGGGTGTCATTTTTCACCTTTCAGGCGGTGAGCTACTTGGTCATGGTGGGGCGTGCACCGGCTTTGGGCCGTTCCTGGCCTGATGTGCTGCTGTTCCTGAGTTTTTGGCCGACCTTGTTTGCCGGGCCCATCTGGCGGGCTGAGCATTTTTTTGCCCAGACCGATGAGCCAAACCCGGCCCGACGTGTGGGGCAGCCCCGTCAGGCGTGGCTGGCCTTCTACCTGATCGTTTTGGGTTTGGTCCAAAAGGTGGTGTTGGCATCCTGGTTGTCCGCACAGGTGGTGGAGCCTGTATACAAATTTCCTGACCAATATGCCAGTGTGTCGCTGGCGGCTGCGATGTTGGGCTACAGCTTGCAAATTTTTCTGGATTTTGCGGGCTACACCCTGATCGTGACTGGCCTGGCTTTGTTGCTGGGTTACCGATTGCCGGTGAATTTTCGCCAGCCTTATTTGGCGCGCAATCTCTCTGACTTTTGGACGCGCTGGCACGTGTCTTTGTCCAGTTTCATTCGTGATTACATTTACATCCCCATGGGCGGTAATCGCTTGGGCTGGGGCCGCACGCAGCTGAATGTGCTGTCGGGCATGCTGATCAGCGGTTTGTGGCACGGTGCCAACTGGACTTTTGTGGTGTGGGGTTTGCTGCACGGGCTTGGCGTGGTGGTGCAGAACACGGCCAAACGTCTGGGTATGCCAGCCTGGCCGCGCTGGTCTGCACAAATCCTGACCTTTGTTTTTGTCAGTGTGGCGTGGGTATTTTTTCGGGCTGATTCAGTACCGCATGCGCTGCACATGTTGCAGGGGCTGTGGCACAGTCCAGCGGGTTTTTGGCTACCTGAGCAATTGCCATGGTCGGGTTTGTTGGGCATCGCCGCGTTGGTGTGGGGCTTGAGTCCTCGGGCCATGTGGTGGCAGCGTCAAAGTGTGGCGTGGCTGGCGCGTCGGGGGACCTGGCTGGGCGGCGTGTTGCTGGCGCTGATGTTGTGTGTGGTGCTTTATGGAGCCCCCGAGGGGGTGCCCGATTTCATTTATTTCCGGTTTTGATATGCGCCGTCATTTGTCTGCTCGTCAACTCAGCTGGCTTTTGCCCAGCGTGGCCGTGCTGGTCTGCCTGACTTGGTTGACCTCCCTTGAGAAGTACCTGGGTGTTCGTTATCACATCAGCTTGGAGGCGGTAATGCCGCCTGCTGTGTCCGATGCTTTGTTTGCGCCTTCGCGTTGGTTCGATGAACGTATTCGCTCTGGCGGAGCCAGGCCCTTGTTTCGTTTGAATTGGCCCTCTGCTTCGGGGGTGCAAGAAGAGATTCAAGCCCCGCCCAAACGCACTCCCGAGCCCCCGCAGTGGCAGAGTTTGCCCGAGCCGTTGCCACCGGGAGAGTTTTTGGCCACCTTGGCGCAGCAAAAGCTGACGCCTGGTCCTCAGCGGATTTTGTTGGCGGGTGACTCCATGATGCAGGGCATTGCCCCTTTGTTCATGCGTGACATCATGCGTTTGCACCCCGATTGGCAAGTGCGGGACTTGAGCCGCACAAGCACGGGCCTGACCATGCGGCGCTACTTTGACTGGCCCGCGCGCATGATCGATGAAATGGATGCCCAAAATCTGACCCTGTTGGTCATTTTTCTGGGCCCCAATGATCCTTGGGACTTGGTGGTCGATGGTCAGCGTCATTTGTTTCCGTCGCTTGGCTGGGCCTTGAACTACGCTTTGCGCGTGGACGAGGTGTTGGCAGCTGCAGTGCAGCGCCAGGTGCGCGTGATTTGGGTGGGGTTGCCCGCCATGCAAGAAGGCCGGATCCGGGACGGGGCAGTCTTGCAAAATCACATCTTCCACTTCCGAGCTGCCCAATGGGGAACTGATTACCTGGCCACCGAGCCCCTGATCGGAACTTTGTCTGCACCTTTCCAAAAATTCAAGCTCAAAGAAGATGGACAGCGTGTGAATTTACGTGCCAATGACGGGATTCACCTCACGCCTTCGGGTTTGCGCCTGATCAACCAGGCCCTGGTGGCCCACATGGAGCAGGCGCGCCAGCCATGAAGCTCTTTATGACAAAAACGGCTGTTTGCTTGGTGTTGGCCTGGAGCTGCACACTGGGGCAGGCCCAAAGCGGGTCGGCTTCCGTTATCCGCATCCAGGTGCAGGCCCAGTCCGATACCCCCGATTTGCAATGCGGTTTGCCACGCTCCAAGCCCAGGCCACCACCTCCGGCAGAGAACGACCCTGTCGAATTGCCCATTCAGCCCGAGGTCGACCTGCAAGTGCAGGACTTTTTGACGGCCGCAACCCACATGTCGGAGCCCGCCCCCCATGAAGGACCTGCCGCCGCGCCTTTGTGGTCGCGAGCGGGCACTTCGGTGTTTCGCGTTGGCATTTGGAGCGACAGCCATCTGGCAGCCGGATTTTTCACGCAGGAGTTGCAGCGCTTGTCGCGCCTTGCGCCCGATCAGGTGCGTGCGCGATTCGTGCCTGCCAACTTGGGACGTGCAGGCGTGCGCCTGCCTTTGCGAAAATCCTGCGTGAGTCCCAATTGGCACTATGAGCCCGCCCATAGCCAAAGTGCCGGGGCGGCCAACCCGGGTCCTGGCTTGGTCAACATGAGCAGCCGCCAAGACGGTGCCTGGCTGGCACTGGATCTGCGCAACTCGGCCGGACGCGCCGAGCATGCTCGTGTGCGCCTGCTCTACCAGCAGACCGAGCGGCCCATCTTGTTGGCGCTGCGGGTGGATGAGGGGCCTGAACAGACCGTCAGCTTGCAGGGCCCACAGGGGCCTGCGGTGCTGGAGTTAGCGGCCCAAGAGGCCATGTCCACTTTGGCTTTGCGTGTGTTGCAAGGCCCCTTGCGCTTGCAGGGTCTGGAGTGGCCAGTGGCCCCAACGGTGCGTTTGCAAATGGATGTGTTTGGTTATCCGGGTGCCACCGTGGGGGGCTGGCGGCATGTGCGTCCCGAGTCGCTGATGCCCTGGTGGCCTGAGCCGCCTTATGACCTGGTGGTATTGGCTTTTGGCACCAACGAGGGCAATGTCCAGCCTTTCAGTGCCCAGACTTATCGGCAGATGTTGGAGGCCTCGGTGTCCCAGTGGCGAGCGGTTTTCCCCCAAACGGCCTGTTTGCTGATGGCGCCGGGTGACCGGGGCGTGTTGGTGCGGCGTTCACAAAAGAAGGGCAAGTCCTCGCCCCGAGATACTGGGCCAGCCGCGCCCGATGTGCTGCGCTTTACCCGGGTACACGATGAGATTGGTCGCATTCAGAAGCAGGTGGCCAAGTCCCATGGTTGCCATGCGTGGAGCATGTTCGAGGCCATGGGTGGCGCTGGCAGTGCTTACCGATGGGCCAGACACAACCCGCCCCTCATGGCGCGGGACCTGATCCACTTCACGGTGCCCGGCTACCAGCGTTTGGCCCAGTTGATGGCGAGAGATTTGGGCTGGGGTCCGGACTTGTTTGAAGGCTCATTGGTGCCAGTGCCGAACCGTTGAACCTGAGCGTGCAGCACAGGCTCAGCCTGTGCGTGTGAAAAACACCGCGCTCATCACCAAGCCGGTGCCCATGACCATCCAGCGCACCCAACGCACGGGCAAGCGCTTGGCCAGGCGAGCCCCGGCCCAACCACCGGCTGTGGCCAAGGCCATCATCCACAGCGCCTGCGGCCAGACGATGGCACCAGCCAAAGCAAAGGCGGCCACCGACAGCAGAGACAGCACAAAGGAGTTGAGGTTTTTCAGCGCATTGACCGTGTTCAGCCGGCTCTCGCCCGTCAGGGTGTAGAGCGCCATCAGCAAAATGCCCAGTCCGCCGTTGAAGTAACCGCCGTAAATGGCCACGCCCATGAGGCCCGGCAGCCGCCAAGCGGGGTGGCCATGGCCTGAATTGCGCCGGGCCAGCCAAGGGCCAGCCGCAAAAAGCGCCGTGGCCAGCAGCAGCAACCAGGGCACCAGGCCTGAGAACACCCGCGCCGGGGTGACCAAGAGCAGGCCTGCACCGATCAAGCCGCCCACCGCAGCGATGGACACTTCGCGTTGCAACAAGGCGCGGGGCAGGGTTTGCAACTCCGAGCGAAAACCCAGCACACTGCCCAGGTAACCCGGGCTGACGGCCATGGCGCTGGTGGCATTGGCGGCCAAAGGGGGGACACCTGCAAACACCAAGGCAGGAAAAGTAAGAGCTGCCACCCCCGGCGATGGCGTTGAGCATGCCCGCCGCGAACGCGGCGGCGCCTGTGATCAGCCACAGGACTTCGGCGGACAGATCGGGGCTCATGTCGAGAGGGGGGGCAAATCGGCCACGGCTGCATCGGTGTAGATCACGTCCAGCGGGAAGCGTTGTCCGGCCAGATGGTCTTCGATGCAGCGCAAGACCAGGGGGCTGCGGTGGCGCTCGGCGCTGGCACGAACTTCCTCAGGCGTCATCCACAGTGTCCGCACGATGCCTTCGTCCAAGCTGAGATGGGGCTGCAACTCGCCGATGTCGCCGCAAAAAGCCATGCGCACATAGGTGATGTCTTCGCCTGTTGCCGGGCGTTGAAAGCGTGAAAGGTAAATGCCCACCAAGGCGGTGGGTGTGAAGGGCTGGGCCGTTTCCTCCAGGGCCTCGCGGGCGCAGGCTTGCGCTGGGGATTCGCCCGGGTCCAAGTGTCCTGCCGGGTTGTTCAGTCGCAAACCCTCTTGGGTGTGTTCTTCGATCAAGAGATAGCGGCCATCACGCTCGATGATGGCGGCCACAGTGACATTGGGTTTCCAGCGTGTGTCCATGCCCCCGATTATCGGTGTGCCAGCAGGGCATCGTGTTTGGCTGCAACATTGGGGCACCAAAAGGGTGCCTGTTGGAGCGAAGTTGCTTAAATATCAGTGGTTGCTGATATTATCGGCTTATGAAGCCCCCTGCAGCTCGGATAAGGACTTGATCCGGGCTTGTATTTGTTGACTTCGGTTAAGCTTTGAAGTTGGCCATATTTTTTTTGTGGATTGAGTGAGGAGACATTCATGCAGACAGGCGATAACGCCCCCAAGCCTCAGCGCATTGGTGTGCCGCGAGAGATTTTCCCCGGTGAAAAACGGGTGGCCACGGTGCCCGATGCGGTGACCAAACTGGTCAAACTCGGCTTTGCTGTGGTGGTGGAACAAGGCGCGGGCGAGCTGGCAGACCTGTCGGATGCGGCTTACGTCGAAGCCGGTGCCACCATTGCCCCCAACGCGGCGGCGCTGTGGAGTGGCAGCGACATCGTCTTCAAGGTGCGCGCCCCCACGCCCGACGAAGTGGCTCTCATGCACGAGGGCCAGACCCTGATCGGCTTCTTGTGGCCCGCCCAAAACTCCGATTTGATGCAGCAGCTCACGGCCAAAAAGGTCACGGCGCTGTCGATTGACGCCTTGCCCCGCACCTTGAGCCGCGCCCAGAAAATGGACGCACTGACCTCGATGGCCGGTGTGAGCGGCTACCGCGCCGTCGTTGAAGCCGCCAACGCCTTTGGCCGCTTCTTCAACGGCCAGATCACGGCCGCAGGCAAAGTGCCCCCTGCCAAAGTGTTCATTGCCGGTGCTGGTGTGGCCGGTTTGGCCGCCATTGGCGCGGCGGCCAGCCTGGGCGCCATCGTGCGTGCCAACGACACCCGCGCCGAAGTGGCCGACCAGGTCGTCTCGCTGGGCGGTGAGTTCGTTAAGGTGGACTACGAAGAAGAAGGCTCGGGCGGCGGTGGTTACGCCAAGGTCATGAGCGAGGGCTTCCAGGCCGCGCAGCGCGAGATGTACGCACGCCAAGCCAAAGAGTGCGACATCATCATCACCACTGCGCTCATTCCCGGCAAACCCGCACCCCGCCTGATCACCGCCGAGATGGTGCAAAGCATGAAGCCTGGCAGCGTGATCGTGGACATGGCCGCCGAGCAAGGCGGCAACTGCGAGTTGACCGAACCCGGCAAGGCCGTGGTCAAGCACGGCGTGACGATTGTGGGTTACACCGATCTGGCTTCGCGCATGGCGCGCCAGTCGTCCACGTTGTACGGCACCAACTTGTTCCGCTTGACGGAAGAGCTGTGCAAGACCAAGGACGGCGTGATCAACGTCAACATGGAAGATGACGCGATTCGGGGCCTCACGGTCATCAAAAACGGCGAAATAACTTGGCCTGCACCGCCTTTGGCCGCTGCCCCCAAGCCCGCACCCAAACCCGCCGCTGCGCCTGCCGCCAAAAAAGGCCACGGTCATGGGGAGCCATCCGGCCCCATGCCGGTGGGCCAGCTGCTCATCGTGTCGGCGGTCGCCGCCGTGCTCTTGGTGTTGGTCGGTGCCTATGCGCCTGCTGCGTTCCTGTCGCACTTCACGGTGTTTGTGTTGGCCTGCTTTGTGGGCTACATGGTGGTTTGGAACGTCAAGCCTGCGCTGCACACCCCGCTCATGAGCGTGACCAACGCGATCAGCTCCATCATCGCCATCGGTGCGCTGGTGCAGATTTCGCCCATGGCCGCAGCCGGCCGTCCCAACACGCTGATCGCCATCTTGGCCTCTTTGGCGCTGGTGCTCACCGCCATCAACATGTTTGGCGGCTTTGCTGTCACCCAGCGCATGCTGGCGATGTTCCGAAAGTAAATGAATTTGGGGACAGATCTTTAGCTCTGTCCCCAACTGATTAAAGAGACACTCATGAACTCAAGTCTGGCCACGGTCGCCTACATCGGCGCGACCATTCTTTTCATCCTCAGCCTGGGCGGCTTGTCCAACCAGGAAACCGCACGGCGCGGCAACCTCTACGGCATGATCGGCATGAGCCTGGCCGTGTTGGCCACCATCTTTGGCCCGCAAGTCACGGCCGAGGGCATCCCCATGATCGTGGGTTCGGTGCTGGTGGGGGCGCTCATTGGCCTATACGCTGCGCGCAAAGTGCAGATGACACAGATGCCCGAGCTGGTGGCGCTCATGCACAGCATGGTCGGCATGGCTGCGGCGTTGGTGGGTTATGCCACGTATGTGGACCCCGAAGCTTCCAAGAATTTGGAAGGTGCTGCACACGCCATTCATGCGGGCGAAATCTACATCGGCATCTTCATTGGCGCGGTGACCTTCTCGGGTTCGGTGGCCGCGTTTGGCAAGTTGTCCGGCCGCATCGGCGGCAGCCCCTTGTTGCTGCCTGCCCGCCACTGGCTCAACTTGGTGGGTTTGATCGCGGTCATTTACTTTGGCCGTGAATTCATGAACGCCCACACGGTGCAAGAGGGCATGGTGCCCCTGATCATCATGACCGTCATCGCCTTGCTTTTCGGTATCCACATGGTCATGGCCATTGGCGGCGCCGACATGCCGGTGGTGGTGTCCATGCTCAACAGCTATTCCGGCTGGGCCGCCGCGGCCACGGGCTTCATGCTCTCCAACGACTTGTTGATCGTGATCGGTGCCTTGGTGGGCTCCAGCGGTGCGATCTTGTCCTACATCATGTGCAACGCCATGAACCGCAGCTTCATCAGCGTGATCGCCGGGGGCTTTGGCACCACAGCCGCCGCGCCCAAGCCAACGGGCGAAGCAGCCGAGCCGCAAGGCGAAGTCAGCCCCATCCTGGCGGCCGAAACTGCTGAGCTGCTGCGTGATGCGAAAAACGTGATCGTGGTTCCTGGCTACGGCATGGCCGTGGCCCAAGCCCAGCACACGGTGTTTGAAATCACCAAGACACTGCGCGACAAGGGCGTGAACGTCCGCTTTGGCATCCACCCCGTGGCGGGCCGCATGCCCGGTCACATGAACGTTTTGTTGGCCGAGGCCAAAGTGCCCTACGACATCGTGTTCGAGATGGACGAGCTCAACGACGATTTTCCCGAGACAGACGTGGCCATCGTGATCGGTGCCAACGACATCGTGAACCCTGCTGCACAGGACGACCCGACCAGCCCGATCGCCGGCATGCCGGTGCTCGAAGTCTGGAAGGCCCGCACCAGCATCGTGATGAAGCGCTCCATGGCCAGTGGCTATGCCGGCGTAGACAACCCGCTGTTCTACAAAGACAACAACCGCATGCTGTTTGGCGATGCCAAGAAGATGCTCGATGAGGTCTTGATGGCCTTGAAGGCTTAAGGCTTCATCGCCTCTGTGGACAAGAGGGAGCGAACCTGGTTCGCTCCCTTTTTTTTGGCGTAAACCCCGAGGTTTTTAGCGTCAGTCAGCTGTCAGATTTACGGTAGACTGAACCACAGGAGAACCCCCACATGAACGCGAATCCCATTTGGCTCAAGAGTTACCCTGAAGGCGTCCCGGCCAATATTGACCCGACCCAATACACTTCCCTGATCGGTTTGCTCGAAGAGAGTTTTTCCAAGTTCTCAGACCGCGCTGCCTACAGTTTCATGGGCAAAAACTTCAGCTTCGCCCAGACCGATCAGGACAGTTTGGCCATGGCGGCCTACCTCCAATCCTTGGGCTTGAGCAAGGGCGATCGCGTGGCCATCATGATGCCCAATGTGCCGCAGTACCCCGTGGCGGTGGCGGCTGTTTTGCGTGCGGGTTTGGTGGTGGTCAACGTGAACCCGCTCTACACTGCCCGCGAACTGGAGCACCAGCTCAAGGATTCGGGCGCCAAGGCGATTGTCATCATCGAGAACTTTGCCGCCACACTGGAAAAGTGCATCTCGCAAACTCCGGTGCAGCATGTGGTGCTGGCCGCCATGGGTGACCGCTTGGGCCTGCTCAAAGGCAGCTTGGTCAATTACGTGGTGCGCAACGTCAAGAAAATGGTGCCCGCCTTCCATTTGCCTAAGGCCATCCGTTACAACGAAGCCCTCTCCAAAGGTCGACATCAGGCTTTTCGCAAGCCCGAACTGTCGGCCGAAGACATCGCCGTGTTGCAGTACACCGGCGGCACCACCGGCGTGTCCAAGGGGGCGGTATTGCTTCACCGCAACGTGATTGCCAACGTGCTGCAGTCAGAGGCCTGGAACGAGCCCGTCATGCAGCGCATTCCGGCGGGCGAGCAACCCACCAATGTGTGCGCTCTGCCGCTGTACCACATCTTCGCCTTCACGGTGAACATGATGCTGGGCCTGCGCATGGGCGGCAAGACCATCCTGATCCCCAATCCGCGTGACCTGCCTGCTGTGCTCAAGGAACTGTCCAAGCACACCTTCCACAGCTTCCCGGCCGTGAACACCTTGTTCAACGGTTTGGCCAACCACCCGGATTTCGGCACCGTCAATTGGTCCAACCTGAAAGTGTCTTTGGGTGGCGGCACGGCTGTGACGCCCAACGTGGCCAAGCTCTGGCTGGAAAAAACTGGTTGTCCGATTTGCGAAGGTTATGGCTTGTCCGAAACCAGCCCGTCGGCCAGTTGCAACCCGACCACCAGCACCGAGTTCACCGGCACCATTGGTGTGCCCATCCCGGGCACCTGGATGAAGTTGCTCGACGATGAGGGGCAGGAGGTGACAGCTCTGGGTGTGCCCGGTGAAATTGCCATCAAAGGCCCACAGGTGATGGCGGGTTACTGGCAACGCCCTGATGAAACCTCCAAGGTCATGACGGCCGATGGTTATTTCAAATCCGGTGATGTGGGCACCATGGACGAGCGTGGTTACTTCAAGATCATTGACCGCAAGAAAGACATGATTTTGGTCAGTGGATTCAACGTCTACCCCAATGAGGTCGAAGAGGTGGCCTCTGCTTGTCCTGGCGTGTTGGAGTGTGCGGCCATCGGTGTGCCCGACGAAAAAACCGGCGAGTCGGTGAAGTTGGTGGTGGTCAAGAAAGACCCCGCCCTGACCGAGGTGCAGATCATGGCTTACTGCCGCGAAAACATGACCGCTTACAAGCAGCCCCGCGTGATCGAGTTCCGCACCGAGTTGCCCAAAACGCCTGTGGGAAAAATCTTGCGGCGCGAGTTGCGAAACAAGGCTTGATGTGAACCCGGCGTGGATGCGCCAGTCCAGTGCCTGGCGGCCACAAGTTTTCTTGTGGCCGTTTTTAATTTCAATGACACAAGCAGGAGTGATTCATGGCGGTGATCGGCATCATGAGTGCCTTGCATGAAGAGTTGTCGGCTGTGTTGGCCGACATGCCTGATGAGCAACGGGTGGTGGTGGCGGGGCGTGACTTTTGGATCAGCCACTGGCAAGGGCATGCGGTCGTGGCAGCTCTGTCTCGGATTGGCAAAGTGGCGGCGGCCACCACGGCCACGGTGATGCTGGAACGCTTTGGGGTGGATGCCCTGGTGTTTACCGGTGTAGCAGGAGGCTTGGGGCCGGGGGTTCGCGTGGGAGATGTGGTGGTCGCCAGCGGTTTGATGCAGCACGACATGGATGCCTCGCCACTGTTTCCAAGGCACGAGGTACCACTGTATGGCCGGGCTCTTTTCCAATCTGATGCTATTTTGTCGATGCAATTGACCGAGGCGGCCCAGCAAGTTCTGCAGGCGGCTGGGCAGCATTTGGGCCCTGACACCTTGGCCCAGTTTCGATTGATTTCGCCCCAAGTGCACCAGGGCTTGATTGTCAGTGGTGACCGATTTGTTTCGACCACCGCTGAAAGCCAGACCTTGCGCCAAGCCTTGCCAGGGGCTTTGGCTGTGGAGATGGAGGGCGCGGCGGTGGCTCAGGTTTGTCTTGATTATGGTGTGCCGTTTGCGGCGGTGCGCACCATTTCGGACCGGGCTGACGACGCAGCGCATACCGACTTTAACCGCTTCATCCGTGAGGTGGCCAGCCGTTATAGCCGAGCCATTTTGTTGCAATGGCTGACCCAGCGTCCCGTCGATTGAGTGGGCCTTATTTGAGCCAACCCCGACGGCGGAAATACCACATGGGCACCACCGCGCTGGCAATCATCAAGGTCAAGGCGTAGGGGTAGCCCCATTTTTGGGACAACTCGGGCATGTACTGGAAGTTCATGCCGTACAGGCTGGCGATCAATGTCGGCGGCAGCAAGGCAACACTGGCCACCGAGAAGATCTTGATGATTTTGTTCTGGTTGATGTTGATAAAACCCACTGTGGCGTCCATCAAGAAGTTGATCTTGTCAAACAAAAAGGCCGTGTGCGAGTCCAGCGAGTCGATGTCACGCAAGATCTGGCGTGCGTCTTCAAACTGTTCTGCATTGAGCATTTTGGAGCGCATCATGAAGCTCAGGGCGCGGCGCGTGTCCATCACGTTGCGGCGAATGCGCCCGTTCATGTCTTCTTGCCGGGCAATCGCACCCAGCACTTCGCTGGCCATGGCGTCGGTCACGTCCCCCGACAGCACGGTGTTGCCCACTTTTTCGAGTTGGTCGTAAATGCCTTCGAGCGTGTCCGCTGAGTATTCTGCGTCGGCGTCAAACAGTTTGAGCAGTACTTCCTTGGCGTCTTCGATCAGGCCTGGTGCGCGGCGCGCGCGCATGCGCAGCAAGCGAAACACCGGCACGTCTTCGTCGTGGATGGAAAAAAGCACGCCTTGGCTTTTCAGGTCTGAGTTGTGCTGGTTCAGGATAAAGGCGCAGCGCACCGTGCGCGGCTCGTCTTCGTCGGCGATCAAGAAGTCCGAGCGGATGTGCAGCTCACCGTTGTCCTCTTGGTAAAAGCGGGCGGACTCTTCGATGTCCTCGTCCATCGCGTCTTCCGGGATGAACAGGCCAAAATACTGCTTGATCCAGCGTTTTTCTTCGAGGGTGGGTGACTCCAAGTCGACCCAGATGGGCTGAAAGCGCGAGAGTTCTTCCAATGACTCAATCTCTTCCTGAAAGAGTCGGCCGTTGACGAGGGTGAAGATGTTGAGCATGGCGAATCCGAAAAATGGCCAGCTGCCAAATGTTCCAAGGGGCAGCAAAGGAGGTACTGGCAGCTATCGAGCGATGGGCAGGCTGCTCAGGGCTTTCGAAAGCTACCCACTCGGGGTAGTTTCCACGACAATGTGTCTCCAGAATGAATCGGCGGATTATGGCACCGCACTTGTAGCGTTTTCGCCCAAAAACACCCGAATTTCGTCGGCGCGAGCCAATACATCGGTACGCCCCAGGGCCATCAGCGCGTTCACAAAGCCCGGTTCGAACAGCAAGTAACTGGCCAATGCCGCACCACTGCCGCGCAGTGCACCAAGTCCCTCGAGCACCCGTCGAATGGGCTTGGGCAAGGTGTGTGCGTGCTCTTGGGCCAGCGCATCCAGCGAGGCGCTGGGTTGCAGGGTCAGCACCTGTACCGGGCGAAACGGCAACTGCGCACGCAGCGCAGGGCGCAAGGCCTGCAGCGACTGGTTGATGTGTCCGATTTGTTCCACATCAGCTTCCAGGGTGTCGTGGAACACGCTGGCCATGGCGTGTCCGGCAATCGTGCCCAAAGACGGCCGTCCCGGGTTGAGCGTGCTCTGGCTGGTCCTTGGGGGCTGTCCCACGCCAATGGCCAAAATCCGGTCGGCTCCCAGGTTCACGGCCGCCGAGAGGGGGGAAATCTGGCGCATCGAGCCGTCCCCGAAAAACTCCATGCCACCATCCACCCACAAGGGGGTGGACGGGAAAATGAAGGGGATGGCGCTGGACGCCATCAGGTGCTCGATGGTGATGGGCTGCTGCTCGGCGCGGCGTCCCGGGCGGCTCCAGGGGATGGCTTGGCCGTCGCGGGTTTGGCAAAACGTCCAGTGAATGCCGCTCGAATAACTCGACGCGGTGACGGCCAGAGCTTCCAGCACGCCGCTTTGTAAGGCGGCGTCGATTTTCTCGAGGGCAATAGCCTGGTGCAAGGTGTTGACCAGGGCCAAGCTGTCCACCGCTGCGGCATGGGCACGGGCTGAGCGCAGCAAACCCACTGCCGTGGCCCATCGGCTGAATTTATCCAGCGGGGTTTGTGGCAGCCGGTAGACCGCTTCCGTGCGGATCTGGGTCCAAAAATGCGCCAGGTCATCCAGCCCGACCAAGCCCTCCATGGCCTTGCTGGCCAAAAACGTGGCGTTTAAGGCCCCAGCCGAGGTACCTGTCAGCACCTGAAACGGAAAGGGCCTTGTGCTCGCCCGGCCACCGAGCAAGCGGCCGATGGCCTCTAGGGCACCAGCCTGGTAGGCGGTGCGTGCACCGCCACCCATGAGGACCAGACCGTTCAGGGGTGATCCAGGGGTGCGGTAGGCGGTGCCGGTGGTGGTCAAGTTCTCGATCTGCATGGTGCGCCAAGGGGCAGGGCCAGGATGTTAGATTCAAACAATTCAACGGCATTGTTCCATGACCACCCCCCACTTGACTCCGCGCCGTGAGCGCTGGCTGCTTTTCACACTGGCTGGCATCCAGTTCACCCACATCCTCGACTTCATGATCATGATGCCGCTGGGGCCACAGTTCACGGCTTTGTTTGGCATCAGCAACGCCCAATTCGGGTTGCTGGTCTCAGCCTACACCCTGTCGGCGGGCTTTTCGGGTCTGATGGCGGCCACCTACATTGACCGTTTCAGCCGCAAGCAGTTGCTGCTGGGCATGTACACCCTGTTCGGGCTGGCCACGCTCGCTTGCGCCTTGGCACCCGACTATGTGTGGTTGATGGTGGCACGCGTGGCCGCAGGTTTGTTTGGCGGTGTCTTGTCGGCCCTGTCGCAGACCATCGTGGCCGATGTGATCCCCTTTGAGCGCCGGGGTCGTGCCATGAGCGTGGTGATGACTTCGTTTTCCGTCTCCACCGTGGCGGGCGTGCCGATGGGCCTGTTTTTGGCAGCGCATTTCAACTGGCATGCGCCTTTTGTGGGCATCGCAGCGCTGGTGGGTTTGCTGGCCCTGGGGGCTTGGCAAACCTTGCCCCGGCTGGACGCGCACTTGCACCACCCTGAGCGGGTGAGTGTTTGGCGCGGCATTGGTCAGGTGCTGGCCGAGCCTAACCACCTCAAGGCTTTTGCCGTCTCGGGCCTGATGATGTTCGCTGCGTTCACCGTCATTCCCTACATCACCATCTACCTGCAGTCCAACGCGGGCATGCAGGCCGCTGAGGTGCCCTGGATCTATCTGTGCGGCGGCTTGGCCACCTTGCTCAGTGCACGTTACTTTGGCCGCCTGACTGACCGGGTGGGCAAAGTCCGGATGTTCCAGCGCCTGGCTTTGGCGGTGACCGTACCCTTGATGGCCACCACACTCTCGCAAGGGTTACCCTTGTGGGGATTGTTGGCCATATCGACGCTGTTTTTTACTGTCATGAGCGGGCGCATGATTCCCGGCATGGCGATGATTTCCTCGGCGGTTGAGCCCCGTTTGCGTGGCACTTTCATGACCCTCAATTCGGCCGTGCAGTCGGCCTCCATGGGCCTGGCCGCATTGGTGGCGGGGCTCATCATCGGGCGCGACGCGCAGGGGCAACTCACCTTGTATTGGGTGGCGGGTTTGTTGGGGGTGGTGGCCAGTTTGTTCAGCGTCTGGCTGGCGGGGCATTTGCGCCTGCACGGCGCGGCCGAGAAACCAGCGGGCTGAGCCCTAAGGGATGATTGGGTCTGCAAAAGTACCCAACGGGTGGTTTCAAATTTCCATTTCAAATCGAACGATAGCACCGAATCAGGGCTTTGTGGGCAAAACTGGCGGACTTTACAGGTTTAGTTTTAGGCGTATTGCTTTTCCATTTCGTGGGGCGCATAGTGGGGTTGAACCACCCCGCAAAGGTGGTTTCAGAGTCCCGCTCTTGCGGGGCTTTCACTACCCTGAATCTATGGAGGCGACGATTATGAATTTAACCATCAGCGGGCACCATTTGGAAGTGACTCCGGCTTTGCGCCAGTACGTCACGGGGAAACTCGATCGCATCACCCGGCATTTCGATCAGGTGGTCGATGTGAAAGTGCTGCTGAGTGTCGAAAAGCTCAAAGAAAAGGAAAAGCGTCAACGCGCCGAATGCAACATCCACGTCAAAGGCAATGACCTGTTTGCCGAAAGCGCCCACGAGGACCTGTACGCCGCTGTGGACGATTTGGTGGATAAACTCGATCGTCAGGTGGTCAAACACAAGGACCGCATCACCGACCACCACCACAGTGCGCCCAAGCGCATGATGTGATCTTTTCATTTTTCTCTAACCAGGGCCGCTGCAAGTGGCCCTTTTTTTCGCGACTTAGGGGAATCGCGGGCCCGGGCTGTCGCGATCCGGTCAGCCCAGTGACAAAGCCTGTTTGCGGATCGGGTGCATAATCCGGCCTCGACCATGAACCGACTCTCATCCATATTGCCTGTTGCCCAAGTTCTTGTGGGGGTGGAAGCCACCAGCAAGAAACGTGCATTCGAAGAAGCCGGACTTCTCTTTGAGAATCTGCATGGCTTGTCGCGTGCTCTGGTCACCGACAGCCTATTTGCTCGTGAGCGATTGGGCTCCACGGGTCTGGGCCACGGTGTAGCCATCCCACACGGTCGCATCAAGGGCCTCAAAGCCCCGATGGCCGCGGTCTTTCAGCTGGCCCAACCGATTGGCTTTGATGCACCGGATGAGCAGCCGGTCAATCTGCTGATCTTTTTGCTTGTGCCTGAAGCGGCGACTCAAAAGCATCTTGAAATCTTGTCCGAGATCGCCGAGTTGCTCAGTGACACGGGCTTGCGCGAAAGCATCAAAAGCAGCACAGCCCAAGCGGGCCTGCACCAGTTGATTGCCCAGTGGCAGTCGGCCCAAACCGCCTGAATCCCTATTCCACAGCCTGCAGGCGATGAAACCCTCCGTTATCAGCGCTGATGTCCTCTTTGAGGACCACCGAAAACAACTCAGGTGGCAGTGGCAAGCGGGCTTGGGCGCCTCGGAGCGGCGCTTTGATGAGGTTGCCGTGCGACAGGCCCGTTCCGGCGCCGACCTGGTGGGTTACCTCAATTACATCCATCCCTACCGCGTCCAAATTTTGGGGCCCCGCGAAGTCGCCTACCTGACGAATGGCTCGCCCGATGACTGCTCGCGGCGTATCGCACGCATCGTTACGCTTGAACCGCCGGTGCTGGTGTTGGCCGACGGTCAGACGGCGCCCGAGGCCTTGTTGGCCATGTGCGAGCGGGCTCAAATCCCGATGTTTGCGACAGAGCAGTCTTCGGCTTTCGTCATCGATGTATTGCGGGCGTATTTGTCCAAGCACTTTGCCGACCGCACCACCATGCACGGCGTCTTTATGGACATTTTGGGCATGGGCGTGCTGATCACGGGCGAGTCCGGTCTGGGCAAAAGCGAGTTGGGCCTGGAGTTGATCTCGCGTGGCAATGGCCTGGTGGCCGACGACGCGGTGGATCTTTACCGAATCAACCAGACCACCATCGAAGCGCGCTGCCCCGATCTGCTGCAAAACCTGCTGGAAGTGCGCGGAATCGGACTTTTGGACATCCGCGCCATCTTTGGCGAGACGGCAGTACGCCGAAAAATGCGGCTCAAGCTCATCGTGCACCTGGTTCGGCGTGAAACCTTGGAGCGCGATTACGAGCGATTGCCTTCCGAGCCTTTGCGACAAGACGTGCTGGGCATTCCGGTGCAAAAGGTGGTGATTCAGGTCATGGCCGGACGCAACATTGCGGTGCTGGTCGAGGCGGCCGTGCGCAATACCATCTTGCAGATGCGCGGCATCGACACCTACCAGGACTTCATCGAGCGCCAGCGCCGCGCCATGGGCTGAACACGGGGGGCAGCCAGCGCCTTTCAGCGGGCGTTGCGGTGCGGGCAGGGCTTCTGTGTGCAGTGTGCGTACAAGCTCAATGCATGGTCTGCGATCACAAAACCCTTGGCTAGCGCCACGGCTTGCTGGCGTGACTCAATCTCAGCATCATAAAACTCCTCCACCCGGCCACAGTCCAGACACACCATGTGGTCGTGGTGCTGGCCTTCGTTGAGTTCGTAGACCGCTTTGCCACTTTCAAAGTGGTTGCGGCTGAGGATGCCTGCTTGCTCAAACTGGGTCAGCACCCTGTAAACGGTGGCCAGACCGATGTCGGCATTGTCCTTGAGCAGATGACGGAAAACGTCCTCGGCCGTCATGTGGCGCATCATGCCGCTTTGGAAAACCTCCAGGATTTTCAGGCGAGGCAAGGTGGCTTTGAGGCCGTTGTTTTTCAGTTCGTCGATCTGGCTCATGGGTGGTATGGGTGGGGGCTGATGGCGGTACTGCACAAAGGCAGCCGCTACAATGACCCGATCATATCGGTACACCCTCAACCATGACAGCTTCCCTGACTTTTCGTCTTCCCGTCCAAGGCATTGCATCCCTCTTTCTGGCGGCAAGCCTGGCTGGTTGTGGCAGCCTGTCCGGCTCTGTGAGCCGCGACACCTTCAAGCCCTTCGTACCCGAGGTGGTCCAAGGTAACTTTGTGTCCAACGAGCAGCGCCAAGACTTGCGTTTGGGCATGCCGCGCGGTCAGGTGAGAGAAATACTGGGTACGCCCTTGATTGCCAGTTTGTTCCATGCCAACCGCTGGGACTACGCCTTCAGCATCCAGCGCCAGGGCGTGCCTGCACAAAACTTCAAGCTGACGGTTTACTTCAAGGGCGATGTGCTCGAACAAATCGAGAGCGATGTGCTGCCCAGTGAGTCAGAGTTTGCTGGTCGCCTGGTGCGGCCCCAATCGGTGGGCAAACTGCCTACCCTTCAAGCCAGCGAAGAGGATTTGAAGAAATTCGCCCCCGCTGCCCGTGCCGATGCGCCCGCAGCCACCTCTGCACCCGACGCTTTGCCGCGCAGCTACCCGCCTTTGGAGCCGACCGCCCGCCCCTCCTCAGGTGCCACCAACAAAGCGCCCGAAGCCTCTGTGGTGACCAAAGCGCCAGTTGATACACAGACCTCGGTTGCGGTTGTTGCTCCCGGCCCTGCCCAAGCATCTGTCCCAAAGGAAGCAGCGGCGAAATCAACTCTTGGTGGGCCAGTCCTCAGCGACACTGGCTCTGCCAAAACAGGCAAGGCGACCGTTCTGGACGATCCAACACGCCAACAACTTCAGGAGGCGGTGCAAGCATGGGCGCAAGCTTGGCGTACACAAAACATCTCCGCTTATTTGGC
>JAIXOZ010000010.1 GCA_027486495.1 Comamonadaceae bacterium
CCTTGGCGCAGCCGCACCGTGTCGCCCGCTTTGACTTCGCGTGAAGCCTTGGCATCTTGGCCATTGACCTGCACGCGGTTCTTGCCGATTTCTTCGCCGGCGATGCTGCGCGTTTTAAAAAACCGTGCGGCCCACAGCCATTTGTCAATGCGCAAGGAGGTCATTGCGCCCCCGAAAACAAAACACCTTGTGGACTCAACCCGTCGCGCACATGCGGGTAGTGCAAGCGGACTTTCAACTCCTGCTTCATGCGCGTGTTGTCCAGACGCCGGGACTCGCTCATGAAGCTCAGCAGTATCAGGGGCAAGGCAGTGTTGCCGTCATGGCGAGATATGCGGGGCGGTTTGGGCAGGCCATACAGGCTGGCCGCCAAATCAAAGTAGTCGCCCATTTTCAAATCGGTGTCGTCGGTGACGTTGACCACGCGCTGCGGCTTTCCGCGCCACAAGGCGGCGGCGCAAGCGCGGGCCAGATCGTTGGCGTGGATATGGTTGGTGTACACATCCTCCTTGGCCACCAACACGGGAGTGCCCTTGAGCAATCGCTCACGCGGCGTGCCGCCTTCGCGGTCGGGGGCATAAATGCCAGGGATGCGCAACACACTCACCCGCACGCCGCTGCGGCCCAAAAACCGCATCAGGTTTTCGGCATCCACACGGCGCTGGGCGCGGGGGGTATGCGGATTCACCGCGCGCGTCTCGTTGACCCACTGCCCGGCGCAGTCGCCATAAACACCCGTGGTAGAGCCATAGACCAAGGCTTGCGGCGGCGTGCGCAAACGCAGGGCATGCACCAAGGCCTGACTGCGTGGATCGCGGTCCGAGCCACCTTGGCGGTCGGTGGGCGGCGGCGCCAAATGAATCACCCGGTGCGCGATGCCTGCCAGGCGTTTCAAACTGGCCGCATCGTCCAGGTTGCCCAACAAAGGGGTGATGCCGCAGGCCCGCAACAACCGCACGCGCTCGGGTGAAGACGTCAGTGCCATCAAGCGCACCCGCTGACTTTGCGGTGCTCCCAGCTGGCCCGCGGTGCGCAAGCCTACATCGCCACAGCCCACGATCAAAATACGCTGGCGACGAAAGCGTGCGGGCAATGCGCCCAAGGGGGTTTGGTTTGAAGGCAAAATCAGGGGTTCCGGGTCATTTTCACGCCCTCTAGGATACCCAAAAGATGAGCTTTCAGATTTCCGTGCAGCCCAGTGGCCGCAGCTTCACCGCAGACACCAACGAAACCCTGCTTGCCGCAGGCATCCGCCAGGGCATCGGCCTGCCCTATGGCTGCAAGGACGGCGCTTGCGGTTCTTGCAAGTGCAAAAAGATCTCTGGCACCGTGGTGCACGGCCCCCACCAAGACAAAGCCTTGTCTGCTGACGAAGAAGCCCAAGGCCTGGTGCTGACCTGCTGCGCCACAGCCCAAAGCGATGTGGTGCTCGAATCGAAACAGGTGACGGCTGAAGGCGGCTTGCCCGTCAAAAAGATGCCAGTGCGTGTGGTGAGTCTGGAGAAAAAATCACACGACGTGATCGTGCTGAAACTGCAACTGCCCGCCAACGACGTGATGAAGTTCCACGCGGGCCAGTACATCGAGTTCTTGCTGCGCGACGGCTCACGCCGCAGCTACAGCATGGCCAATGCGCCGCACACCTTGGAGGTGGCACCGCCGACAGTGGAACTGCACATCCGCCACATGCCCGGCGGCAAGTTCACCGACCCGGTGTTCACCACCATGAAGGAAAAAGACATCCTGCGCGCCGAAGGCCCGTACGGCAGCTTCTACCTGCGTGAAGACAACAGCAAGCCCATGGTGCTGTTGGCCTCGGGCACGGGCTTTGCGCCCATCAAGGCGCTGATCGAGCACATGCAGCACCGGGGCATCAACCGCCCCGCCACACTGTATTGGGGCGGCCGCCGCCCGGCCGATCTGTACATGGCCGATTGGGTAGAAGCCCGTCTGGCCGAGATGCCCAACCTGCGCTATGTGCCCGTCATCTCGAACGCCGAGGGCGAAGACCACTGGACGGGCCGCACCGGCTTTGTGCACCAAGCGGTGCTGCAAGACTTCCCGGATCTGTCGGGTTACCAAGTCTATGCCTGCGGCGCCCCCATCGTTGTGGATTCGGCCAAGCGCGACTATGTGGCACAAGGTGGCCTGCCAGAAGAGGAGTTCTACGCCGACTCGTTCACGTCCGAGGCCGACAAGGCCAAGGCTTGATGTTGACCTTTTCCACGGAGTTCCCCATGTCCATCACCCGCCGCCAATTTGCAGCCAGCACCCTCGCACTCAGCGCCCCTGCTTGGGCCCCTGCCTGGGCGCAAGGAAAACCCATCCGCATCATCGTGCCCTATGCCCCCGGTGGTCCGATCGACGTCACGGCGCGGGCTCTGGCCGAGCGCGTGAAAGACAGTTTGGGCACGGTCATCATTGAAAACCGCCCCGGTGCGGGTGGCAATTTAGGTGCTGACCTGGTGGCCAAAGCGGCTCCCGATGGCCTGACGATCGGCATCGCAGCCACGGCCACACACGCCATCAACCCCTGGCTCTTTGCCAAGATGCCGTATGACGCCAGCCGCGACTTTGCGCCCATCACGCAAATGCTGCGCGTGCCCAATGTGTTGGTGATGAACGCCGAGACCGCGCAGCGCCTGAAAATCAACACCTTGGGCGATTTGGTGGCTTATGCCAAAGCCAACCCAGCCAAACTGAACTTTGGCTCGGGTGGCAACGGCAGTGCGGGTCACTTGGCGGGCGAGATGTTCAAACGGGCTGCGGGCATTTTTGCAGTGCACATTCCGTACAACGGCGGCAACCCCGCGCAACTGGCTTTGTTGTCAGGCCAGGTCGACTTCAACTTCGACAACCTCGCCACCGCTGCGGCCAACATCAAGGCGGGGCGTCTGAAGGCCTTGGCGGTGACCACCGCTCAACGCAGCAACGCCCTGCCCGACATCCCGAGTATGAGCGAAACCTTGAAAGACTTTTCGATCGACACTTGGTGGGGTCTGGTGGCACCTGCAGCCACGCCCCGCGATGTGGTGGACCGTCTGAACAAGGCTTTTGTGGCCGCGCTGCAAGCGCCCGAGACCAAAACACGTTTTGGCCAATTGCTGGCCGAGCCGGTGGGCAACACGCCTGAACAATTCGGGGCCTTCATGAAGCAGGAGCTCGCCCGTTACGAAAGTGTGGTCAAGGCCAGCGGCGCGAAAGTGGACTGAGCCAGCCCTCACGCATTGGCATTTGCCGTCATACCGGACCTGATCCGGTATCCAGTCAACGATCACTCGCCCAGATAGGCTGCACGCACCTTGGGGTCTTCGAGCATCTCCTTGCCCACACCGGTCATGGTGATGAGGCCCGAATCCATGACATAACCACGGTCGGCAATGGCCAGCGCACGGCTGGCGTTTTGCTCCACTAGCAGCACCGTCACGCCTTGGGCGTACACATCGCGCACCACTTCAAAAATCTTGTCCACCATGATGGGCGACAAACCCATCGAGGGTTCGTCCAGCAGCAAAACCTTGGGTCGGCTCATCAGGGCGCGGCCCATGGCCAGCATCTGCTGCTCGCCACCGGACATGGTGCCCGCCAGTTGGTCTTTGCGTTCTCGCAGACGCGGGAAGATGGTGAACATCTTCTCGATGTCATCCGCAATGCCTGCGGCGTCTGAGCGGATGTAAGCGCCCATTTGCAGGTTTTCGGTGATGGTCATGCGGGTGAACACGCCACGGCCTTCGGGCACCATGGCCAGGCCTTGCTTGACCAAGTCCCAGGGGCCTTGGCCTTGGATGCTCTTGCCCAAGTACTCGATGTCACCGGCTTGCAAAGGCAAGGTGCCGGTGATGGCTTTCATGGTGGTGGTTTTGCCCGCACCGTTGGAGCCGATCAGCGACACCAATTCGCCCTCGCGCACTTCCAGACTCACGCCCTTGACCGCCTGGATGCCGCCATAACCCACTTGCAGGTCTTTGACTTTCAAAAGAACATTGGCCATCTCAGTGCCCTCCCGTGCCCAGATAGGCTTCAATCACTTTTTCATTTTTCTGCACGTCGGTAGGCGTGCCTTCGGCAATTTGTTTGCCGTAGTCCAGCACTGTGACACGGTCACACAAGCCCATGACCAGCTTCACATCGTGCTCGATCAGCAAGATGGTGCGGTTGTCCTTGCGGATCTGGTCGATCAACTCGCGCAATTGCACTTTTTCGGTGGCGTTCATGCCCGCAGCAGGTTCGTCCAGCGCGATCAGTTGCGGGTCGGTCGCCAAAGCGCGGGCGATTTCCAGGCGACGTTGGTCGCCATACGACAGCGTGCGGGCCTTGAAATCGGCGTATTTGCCGATGCCCACGTAGTCGAGCAGCTCTTGTGCGCGCTTGGCAATCGCAGCCTCCTCGGCTTTGAAGCCGGGTGTGCGGAAAATCGCGCCCAACAAACCGGAGTGCGTGCGCACATGGCGGCCCACCATCACGTTTTCGAGCGCAGTCATTTCGGCGAACAAACGGATGTTCTGAAATGTGCGGGCAATGCCCGCCTTGGCCACTTCGTGCACCGCAGTGGGTTGGTAGGGTTTGCCCGCCAGCTCAAAGCTGCCGCTGTCAGGGGTATAGAGGCCGGTGATCACGTTGAAAAACGTGGTCTTGCCTGCGCCATTGGGGCCGATCAGGCCATAGACCTGGCCGCGCTGGATGGTTATGCCCACATCCGTGAGGGCCTGCAGGCCACCAAAGCGTTTAGAAATGCCTGCGACCTTCAGGACGGTGTCTGTGTTTGTTGTTGGATTCATGGTCTGCTCCTTCATTTCGTCGTGAGCGATTTGCCATGCTCAGGCGAAGGCCACAACCCGCGAGGCCGCATCAACATGATCACGATCATGGCCAAGGCGACCAGCAACTGGCGCAAGATGGCGGCGTCCAGACGGCCGCCCGTCATCTCTTGCAGTGGACCTGCCACATAGCGCAAGACTTCGGGCAAGGCCGACAACAAGATCGCGCCCAAAATCACGCCCGGCAAATAACCCAGGCCCCCCAGAACCACCATGGCCACGATCATCACCGACTCCATCAGACTGAAGGACTCGGGCGAGATGAAGCCTTGGAAACCCGCGAACATCGCACCCGACACGCCACCAAAAGTGGCGCCCATGCCAAACGCCAACAACTTGAGGTTGCGCGTGTTCAGACCCATGGCCTTGGCGGCAATTTCGTCTTCTCGGATCGCCATCCAGGCGCGGCCAATGCGCGAGACCTCCAAACGGTGCGAGATCAAAATCGTCACCAGCACCAGGCTCAGGAACAGGTAGTAGTACAGCGAGACCGAGGCGATTTCAAAATCGCCAATCATCAGCTTTTGACCCAGGTTCACGCCAAAGATCGAGATCGGATCGATCTGCGACAAACCCTTGGGGCCATTGGTGATGTTGACCGGATGGTCCAGGTTGTTCATGAACACACGGATGATTTCACCAAAGCCCAAGGTCACGATGGCCAGGTAATCGCCGCGCAACTTGAGCGTGGGCGCGCCCAGCAGCATGCCGAACAAACCCGCCAATGCAGCAGCCACGGGCAAGATGAGCCAAATGGGCATGTGCATGCCCGTGGGGTAAGCGGCGGCGATCCATGCAAAGGTGCTGGTCAGATGCGGTGACGACAGCAGACCATACATGTAGGCCCCCACTGCGAAGAAAGCCACATAACCGAGATCGAGCAGACCCGCATAGCCCACCACAATGTTCAGGCCCACGGCCAGCAAGATGTAGAGCAGCGCCATGTCGGCAATGCGCACCCAAGCGTTGCCGAACATTTGCAAGATCAAGGGCAAGGCCAACAGCGCCACACCCATCAGGACGTATTGAAGTGTCTTGTTGTTTTTCATGTTCACCTCCATCAAGCCCGATCGGCCACACGTTCACCCAAGAGGCCCGAGGGGCGCAGGGTCAACACGATGATCAACACGATGAACGCAAAAATATCGGTGTAGTGACTGCCCAGCACACCGCCCGTCAGGTGACCGATGTAGCCCGAGCCGATGGCCTCAATCAAGCCCAGCAAAATGCCGCCAATGACGGCTCCGGCCAGGTTGCCAATGCCGCCAAACACGGCCGCAGTGAAGGCTTTCAGGCCAGGCAAGAAACCCATCGCGTGTTGCGCTGTGCCGTAGTTGGACGCGTACATGACGCCCGCAATGGCCGCCAAAATGGCACCAATCACAAAGGTGGCCGAGATGACCATGTCAGGCTTGACGCCCATCAAGGCGGCCACACGCGGATTCTCGGAGGTGGCCCGCATGGCACGACCCAGGCGGGTGTAATTGACCAACCACATCAAGACCGCCAAAGACACAGCCGTGACGCCCAAAATCATGATTTGGGTGGGCGTGATCACCACACCCCCCATGTTGATCGGGGTGCTGGAAAGCAATGTGGGGTAAGCCTTGTAGTTAGGCTTCCAGATGATCATGGCCAAGGTCTGCAGCAAAATGCTCATGCCAATGGCGGTGATCAGGGGCGCCAGTTTGGGGCTGTTGCGAAGAGGCCGATAGGCGACCTTTTCAATGGTGAAGTTGAGCACCGCAGCAACAACGCAAGCAATCAATGTGGCCAAAATCAAAATGACCCAGCCTGGTGAGCCGGGCATGGCATCTTGCATCATGCCGATGGCCGACCAGCTCGTCAGAGCGCCCACCATCAACACTTCACCGTGCGCAAAGTTGATCAGGTTGATGATGCCGTACACCATGGTGTAGCCCAAGGCCACCAGGGCGTACATGCTGCCCATGACCAGGCCGTTGATGACCTGCTGCAGAAAGACTTCCATTGATTTCTCCGTGTTTTGACCTGCGCTTAGCGGGTCTTCGCTTCGGTTGTTGTTTTAGGATCAAGAATCACCTTGTGGGCACACCAGATCACTAGCAAAAACCCCGCCAGATTCATGCGACACCGGGCGGGGTGGCGGGATTGTAGTGAAAGAAAGTCTCGGGTCAGTGTGCATGACCGTCAGGACTTACCCTGTGGCTGAATTTTTCTTTCTCAATTCTTCCAGTTTGTCGGCGATTTTGATTTCTAGACCCCGCTGAACCGGTTTGTAAAAGCCGGGCTCTGGCATGCCTTCGGGAAAATAACGCTCGCCTGCCGCAAAGCCATCTTCCTCGTCGTGGGCATAACGGTAGCCCTTGCCGTAGTCCAAATCTTTCATCAGCTTCGTGGGGGCATTGCGCAAATGCATGGGCACCGGACGAGTGCCGTCTTTTTTGACCCAGGCCTTGGCTTGATTGAAGGCTTTGTAGGCTGCATTGGATTTGGGGGCCACGGCCAAATAAATCACGCACTGCGCCAAAGTCAACTCACCCTCAGGGCTGCCCAGGCGCTCGTACACCTCGGCGGCGTCCAACGCCATGCGCAGCGCTCGCGGATCGGCCAGGCCAATGTCTTCGCTGGCCATGCGAATCAATCGCCTGGCCATGTAACGCGGGTCCGCACCGCCGTCGAGCATGCGCACGAACCAATACAGAGCGGCATCGGGGTCAGAACCACGCACCGATTTGTGCAGGGCGCTGATGGTGTCGTAGAACTGCTCACCGCCTTTGTCGTATCGGCGCATGCGCTCGCCCAGCACCCGCATCAGCCACGCGTCGGTCACAGGGTCGATTCTTTCCTGTTGGGCCGCCATGGCGAGAGTTTCAAGGGTGTTGAGCAAACGCCTGGCATCGCCGTCGGCATAGGCCAGCAGGCGGGCCAAGGCCTCGGGCTCGATGGCTGGTATCGCGTTGATGGCCTGGGCCCGCAGCACGATACTCTGCAGATCCTCCTCATTCAGAGGCTGCAGCACATACACCGCTGCCCGTGACAGCAAGGCCGAATTAACCTCGAAAGAAGGGTTCTCGGTGGTGGCCCCAATGAAGGTGAACAGGCCGCTCTCCACATGCGGCAAAAACGCGTCTTGCTGGCTTTTGTTGAAGCGGTGCACCTCGTCCACGAACATGATGGTGCGCTGCGGGTGCAAACCTGTTCGGGCGACTTCGGCCTTCTCCACCGCTTCGCGGATGTCCTTGACGCCGCCCAGCACTGCGCTGATGCTCAAAAATTGCGCGTCAAACGCATCGGCCATCAATCGGGCGATGGTGGTTTTGCCCACGCCTGGCGGGCCCCACAAAATGCAGCTGTGCGGCTGGCCCGACTCAAAGGCCAAGCGCAAGGCCATGCCCTCGCCCAACAAATGCTGCTGGCCAATCACCTCTCCCAAGTGGCGAGGGCGCAAGCGCTCGGCCAGTGGGGCATGGGGCGACAAATTGGCGGCTTTCATCGGCACCCGAACCGCATCAAGGGCGAATCACGTCCGCGCCCGCCGGAGCTTTGAACACAAAGGTGCTGGCGGGCAAGGCCGGGTTGAGCTCAAAGCCCGTGAAAGTCAGCAAGGAGCGCTGGCCCAGGTTGTCTTGCACATCGAGAACGGCCAGCTCGGGGCCGGATGCCGAAGCACGCAAGCCCACCATCACCGCGCGGATTTGCCCATCGGGCGCTTGGGGCGTGGCCCGCACCCACTGCAGGCCGCCTTGGTCAGGCTCTGCACTGAACTTGAAATCGGCTTTCAGGGCCTGCAAATCCGAAGCGGCTGTCAGCAAAGCAGCAGGCGTCGAGCCCAGCACCTGCGACTGGGCACGGGCCGTGACCTGGTTCAGGTCCACATCGTGCAGCCACAAGGTCTGACCGTCGGCGACCAAGGTTTGAACAAAGGGCTTGCGGTAGTCAAAGCGAAACTTGCCTGGCCGCTGGAACTCGAAGCGGCCACTGGATGTTTTGGCACGCGGGGTCTGGCCCGGACGACTGGGCGAAGTCACCACCTGGGTGAAATCAGCGCGACCGCTGCGGGCCTGTTTCATGAACTGGGCCAACAGGTCCACACTGTCGGCCTGCGCTGGCAGGGCCAAGGCCCCCACAGCAGCGGCCAACAAAACCCCGCTCCCCCAACCCAGCACCGTGCGGCGCTGCCCAACATTGTTTGTCATTCGATTCACTCTGCCCGTGCGGGCACCAAAATTTCACGCTGGCCACTGCCGCTCATGGCGCTGACCAGGCCTGCTTTTTCCATGTCTTCGACCAAGCGGGCGGCTCGGTTGTAGCCGATCTTGAGGTGGCGCTGCACCAGCGAGATGCTGGCTTTGCGGTTTTTCAAGACCACCTCAACGGCCTGGTCGTACATCGGGTCTTTTTCGCCACTGTCACCCTCCGCCAGCATGCCGCCATCATCGTCCGTGGTGCCGCCTTCGAGCACGCCCTCGATGTAATCGGGCTCGCCCTGGCTCTTGAGGTAATTGACCACACGGTGCACTTCCTCGTCACTGACAAAAGCGCCGTGCACCCGAATCGGGAAACCCGTGCCCGAAGGCATGTAGAGCATGTCACCCATGCCCAGGAGGGCTTCAGCCCCCATTTGGTCCAAGATGGTGCGGCTGTCGATCTTGCTGGACACCTGAAATGCGATGCGGGTCGGGATATTGGCCTTGATCAAGCCGGTGATCACGTCCACGCTGGGCCGCTGTGTGGCCAAAATCAAATGGATACCTGCAGCGCGGGCCTTCTGTGCCAGGCGGGCAATCAGCTCTTCGATCTTCTTGCCCACCACCATCATCAGGTCGGCCAACTCGTCGATCACCACCACGATGTGTGGCAGGCGCTTGAGCGGCTCCGGATCGTCCGGCGTCAGGCTAAAGGGGTTGTAGATGAACTCTTCACGGGCGGTGGCATCGTCGATTTTCTGGTTGTAACCGGCCAGGTTACGCACGCCCATCTTGCTCATCAACTTGTAGCGCTTTTCCATTTCAGCCACGCACCAGTTCAGGCCGTTCGCGGCCTGGCGCATGTCGGTGACCACCGGGGCCAGCAAGTGGGGAATGCCTTCGTAGACCGACATCTCCAGCATCTTCGGATCGATCATCAGCAAACGCACATCGCGGGCCTCAGCTTTGTAAAGCAGTGAGAGGATCATGGCGTTGATACCGACCGACTTGCCCGAGCCCGTGGTGCCCGCCACCAAAACGTGCGGCATCTTGGCCAGATCGGCCACCACCGGGTTGCCGATGATGTCTTTGCCCAGGCCCATGGTCAACATGGACTTGGCTTCGTGGTAAACCTGCGAGCCCAGAATTTCACTGAGCTTGATCGACTGGCGTTTGGCATTGGGCAATTCCAGCGCCATGAAGTTCTTGCCAGGAATCGTCTCGATCACACGAATGGACACCAGACTGAGAGAACGCGCCAAGTCTTTGGCCAAGTTCACCACCTGTGAGCCCTTGACCCCCGTGTCCGGCTCGATCTCGTAGCGCGTGATCACAGGCCCTGGCGCCGCCGCCACCACACGCACCTTCACGCCAAAATCAGAAAGCTTTTTCTCGATCAGGCGGCTGGTCATCTCCAGTGTCTCGGGCGACACGGTTTCTTGTCGGATGGACAGGCTGTCAAGCAAATCCACCTGGGGCAGCTTGCTGTCGGGCAGCTCGTTGAACAGCGGTTTTTGGCGCTCCTTGACCACGCGATCACTGCGCGGCACCGCCATCACGGGCGGCTCTATAACGCGGGGTGCAGCCTTGGCCTGAGGCATGGGTACGGTGGGCAAATCCAGCTGGTCATTGGGTGAGACATGCGAGGGCGATTCCAGATCCCACTCGGGCTCAATGGCCTGGGGTGTGAGGGCCTGCTGGCGTTCGCGCAAAGCCTGCTGACCCAAAGCCAAGTCTTCCTCGATCTCGCGCTTTTCATGTCGCGACTGGATCAAGGCATCCAGCTGAGCGCCCATATTTTCAGCCAACTGACCCCATGAGAAACGGAACACCATGGCCAGGCCCACCAAGGCCAACACAATGCACAGCAGTCCAGAGCCATTGAAGCCCAAGCCAGCCACGGCAGCCAAGCCCACCAGATACCCCAAAACCCCACCACTTTGACCGGGCAAGCCCGATTCAAGACGGTAAAGACGCGTCCATTCCAGGCCGCAACTGGCCATCAGCAACACCGCCAGACCCAGCCAGAACACCCACAAACTGCGCTGCCAAAAGGGCTTGTCCAAAATTTCATTGGGGTCAGAGCCACGTAACCACCGAGCCAACGACACCAACCAGACCCTCAAACCCGCCGCCACACACCACCAGGCAGAAAATCCCAACAAAAAATAAGCCAGATCCGAGACCAAGGCGCCCCAGCGGCCCATCCCATTGCGCACAAGCTCTGCGCTGCCCGATGTGGACCACGCCGCATCTTGCGGGTGGTAGCTCCAGAGGGCAACCGTCACAAACAAAAGCAGCCCCGCCCCCAGTAACAAAAGGATTTCCTGGGCAAAACGAGACCACAGCGTTTGGGGCGCAACGGGTGCAGCGCCAACGCCATCTCGGGTCAGGGTGTTCAATGAGTAAGTCATAAATGAGGTGTGAAGCTTACCCGATCAAGGCCCCATACGTGGCTGCAACCATCCCCCCCGCATGCCTGGGTTGCTGGCACGCGGCAAAGAAAGCGGTCAAGCTGGACAACGTCCCGGCAAAGCCTTGAAGTCCCCTTTGTTTGGGGGTTTCTTACAATGCGCCTTGTTGGAATTTTTTCCGTGTCCTTTGTCTTTTTTCCGGATGGCCCTTTTCATGTCGACTCCCACACAACACGCCCAAGTCCTGATCCTGGGCTCCGGCCCCGCCGGTTACACCGCCGCCGTCTACGCCGCCCGCGCCAACCTCAAGCCCTTGCTGATCACCGGCATGGCCCAAGGCGGCCAGCTCATGACCACCACCGAGGTGGACAACTGGCCCGCCGACGTGCACGGCGTGCAAGGCCCTGACCTGATGCAGCGCTTTCAAGAGCATGCCGAGCG
>JAIXOZ010000033.1 GCA_027486495.1 Comamonadaceae bacterium
ACAGAGCTAAAGATCTGTCCCTCAAAGTCATTCAGATCGGGACAGAGCTAAAGATCTGTCCCTCAAAGTCATTCAGATCGGGACAGAGCCCAAGACCTGTCCCGCAAAGTCGTTATTCTTCGGTGTGCATGAGCGATAGGCCAATCGCACCGCGGCGGCGCAGCCAAGGGCTGGGGCGGTAACGCATGTCGCCATAGACAGTTTGCATGTTGAACAGCACTTCGAGGATGCTGTCTGGGCCAAAGCGGTTGCCCATGGCCAATGGCCCCAGCGGATAAGCCAGACCCAGCGTGACGGCGGTTTCGAGGTCTTGCGGGCTGCAGATGCGCTGCTGGCAGATGTCGGACGCGATGTTGACGATGGTGGCTACAACGCGCTGGGTGACAAATCCGCCGCTGTCGCGGATGACCGACACGGCTTTGCCGTCTCTGGCAAACAGGGCGTGGGCAGCGTCGCGCATGTCGGCGCGGGTGGCGGGGTTGGTGGCCAGCACGCGCCGTTTGGTGGCGGCGTCGTTGACCAGCATGTCGATGCCCACGGTGCGGGCTGGGTCGAGGCGTTCGACCACGGCCACAGTGGTGATGTCAAAGCCCAAGGGCGCAACCAGGGTCAGCGCGTCAGGCGAGGGAGACGCGCCGGTTTCGATTTTCGCGCCCAGGTCTTTGAGCAGCTGGAGCAGCTCCATGCGGCGCGCGGCGCGGGGTGAGACCCACACGGGTGGGATGTTGTCAACCACGGGCACGGGGGGCTCGGCAGGCACTTGCGCTGCACCATCCACGTACTTGTAAAAGCCTTCGCCCACTTTTTTGCCCAACACACCGCCCGCCAAGCGTTGGACGGTGATGACGTTGGGGCGGTAGCGCGGTTCTTCGTAGTACTGGTGGTAAATGGCTTCAATGACGTGGTGCGATACATCAAGTGCCGTCAGGTCAAATAACTCGAACGGTCCGAGTTTGAAGCCGACTTGGTCACGCAGGATGCGGTCGATGGTGGCGAAATCGGCGATGCCCTCGCTCACGATGCGCAGCGCTTCGGTGCCATAACCGCGCCCGGCGTGGTTGACGATGAAGCCGGGTGTGTCTTGCGCTTGCACGGGTGTGTGGCCCATCTGGCGGGCAAACTCGGTCAGCCGCTCACACACAGCCGGATCGGTTTTCAGGCCCGCGATCACCTCGACCACCTTCATCAAGGGTACGGGGTTGAAGAAGTGGTAACCGGCAAATTGGCCGGGTCGCTGCAAAGCGGCAGCAATGGCGGTCACCGACAGCGATGAGGTGTTGGTCGCCAGCACGGCTGTGGCGGGCAGCACTTTTTCAAGTTCAGTGAACAAGCTCTTTTTGATGTCGATTTTCTCGACAATGGCTTCAACCACCAAATCACAGTTGGCCAAGTCTTGCAGGGTGGCAGCACTCAGCAGGCGGCTTTTGTGACCGGCCACAGCTTCGGCCGTCAGGCGACCTTTTTCCAGAAGTTTGTCCCATTGCTGGAACACGGCGTCACGCGCTTTGGCAATGGCTTCGGGTTGCGTGTCATACAGCCAGACTTGGCTGCCTGCTTGGGCTGCGATCTGGGCAATGCCGCGCCCCATGGCGCCGGCGCCAATGACGGCGATTTGGGTGAATGCAAGGGTCATGTTGAATGTGTCAAAACAAGGCTCAAGGCCGGGTGGCGTGACGGTCCGGCCGTGTTGAGCATGGCCTGTGCAGGACGGACTACCAAGGGGGGATTATGGCTTCAGTGCGGCAGTGGCATTGGCTTGGCCGTTCATCAACGCCGCACCTGCAAGGCACCTGGGTTGACGATGTTGGTGGGCGTGCCCTTGATGAAGTTGATGACGTTGTCAAAGGCCGCGCCGAAATACAGCTCATAGCTGTCTTTTTCGACATAACCAATGTGGGGGGTGCAAATGCAGTTTTCCAGCCGCAACAAAGCAGAGCCTTGCAAGATCGGTTCGGACTCGAACACGTCGACAGCGGCCATGCCGGGACGACCCCGGTTGAGGGCGCCGATCAGGGCATTCGTTTCGACCAACTCGGCTCGAGAGGTATTGACCAGCAAGGACGTGGGTTTCATGAGCCCCAAGTCATCGCTGCTGACGATGCCCGTGGTGGCTTCGCTCAGCCGCAGGTGCAAGGACAGCACGTCCGAGCTCTGAAAGAAGGCTTCTCGGCTGGTGGCGGCGGCATGCCCGTCTTTGACCGCACGCACACGCGATTCGTCGCTGCCCCAGATTTGCACATTCATGCCGAAAGCTTGGCCGTAGCCCGCCACCAGTTGGCCGATTTTGCCGTAACCCCAGATGCCCAAGGTCTTGCCCTTGAGCACGGTGCCCAGTCCAAAGTTGGCCGGCATCGAGCTGGATTTGAGGCCCGATTGCTGCCATGCCCCATGCTTGAGGCTGCTGATGTATTGCGGCAATCTGCGGGTGGAGGCCATCACCAGCGCCCAGGTCAGTTCAGCAGGTGCAACGGGTGAGCCCGCACCTTCGGCCACGGCTACGCCGCGTTCGGTGCAGGCTGCCAAGTCGATGTTGCTGCCCACACGGCCAGTCTGAGCGATCATTTTGAGCCGGGGCAGCTTCTCGATCAGGGCGCGGTTGAGGCCGGTGCGTTCTCGGATCAAGACAATCACATCGGCGTCTTTGAGTCGAACCGACAGCTGACCAATGCCTTTGACCGTGTTGGTGTAGACCTTGGCCGGATAGTTCTCGAGTTTGGCTGCGCAGTCGAGTTTGCGGACGACATCCTGATAGTCGTCAAGGATCACTATGTTCATGGTAGCCATTGTGCCTTGTCATAGGCCCTCTTGGCTCTGGCAAGCAGACATAAGTGCTGCTTTGAGGGCGGCGCTTGTGCCAGGCCAAGCGCCGCGGGGAGCCCGGCCATTTCAGCTGATGTATGCGTGTCAGCGCAAGTCAGGGCCAAGCTTTAAGAAGACCGTTGGCGCGCTTCCATGGCCACCAGGCGATCGAGTTCGGCGCAGACATCGGCCATGCGCCCGGAGATCACCATGCGTCCCGCGCCTACCGAACTTTGACCACTTTCAGGGACATGGACGATGCGCAGGCTCGGGCGGCGTTGTGCCACTTGGGTCTTGCCATGGGATGGCTGGGAGCAAGGTGTGGACCGAACGGCCCACTCCGGGTGCAGACGCACACCTGGCCTTTTGTGCAAAGCCTGAACTGGAGCGGTGGTGGTGAAGGAGTGCAGATTATTGAAGAGACCTGATAGGGCAAGCAGAGCGATTCCCATGTGAAACCTTTCAAAAGCATGGAGGTTGGACACAGGCAGGATTGAGAGTAGAAGTCGCTCGTTTCAGGGCTGATGAACAGCGCCCGCCACCTGAAACTGCGACTGAAAACGTCACATGACGAAGCTGTTGCGGATCAGGCCCACGGCCAAGCCCTCAATGTCAAAAGGCTCGCCGGGGTTGACCACGATGGTCGGGTAGTCGGGGTTTTCGGGGAGCAGTTCAACACCGTTGGCGGTTTTGCGCAGTCGTTTGACCGTGACTTCGTCGCCCAAGCGTGCCACCACGATCTGGCCGTTGCGCACTTCCTTGGTGGCTTTGACGGCCAACAAGTCGCCGTCCATGATCCCTGCATCGCGCATGGACATGCCGCGCACCCGCAGCAGGTAATCCGGTTGCTGGGCAAAAAGGCTGCTTTCAACCTGGTAGCTGCGGTCAACGTGCTCTTGCGCCAGGATGGGCGAGCCCGCAGCCACACGCCCGACCAAAGGCAGACACAACTGCCCCAACCCCGGCAGACTCAGGCTGAACAAATCGGAGGGTGCGCGCGGTGTGCTGCGTGAGCTGCCCTTGAGGCGAATGCCGCGAGAGGTGCCACTGACCAACTCGATGGCACCTTTGCGGGCCAGGGCCTTGAGGTGTTCTTCGGCTGCATTGGCCGATTTGAAGCCGAGTACGCTGGCAATTTCGGCGCGGGTAGGGGGCGCGCCGGTGTTGGCAATGGTGCTCTGTATCAGGGCCAAAATTTCTTGTTGTCGGGCGGTAAGCTTGGGGCTGTCGGTCATGGCGGTCTCCTAGTGGGGACTGGGGCTGTTTTTTCATCCAGTGACTGTATTTTTAAACAGTTTTCCTGGTTGTGCAAGCTTGCCATGCAAAAAAGTCTGAAATTGCGCAGGAAATGACCGGACCTGGGCGAGGCGTTGTGGGTGCAGGGAGGGCCTTTCACGCTCGAGCACCGGTGTGGCGCACTGTGCCCGATGCGCGCGAGGCAGCACCCAACCAAGGGGAGTGCTCCAAGCCACGGTTGTCGTGCACCAACAACAAAGCCCCTGAAAAGGTGCTTTGTTGGGCAAGTGCAGCCGGTTGCTGCGAGAGGTTGCTTTATAGGGCCAAAGCAGCGAAGGCACGCGCTGTGATGTCTTCCACGCTGCCTGTGCCGCTGATGGCGCGGTACTTGGGGGCAGATGCGGCATCGGTCTGGGCCCAGCCTGAGTAGTAGTCGACCAAGGGGCGGGTCTGGTCACTGTAGACCTGCAGGCGCTTTTTGACGGTTTCTTCCTGGTCGTCGGCGCGTTGCACAAGGGGCTCGCCGGTGACGTCGTCCACACCGGCCAATTTGGGCGGGTTGAACTTGATGTGGTAGGTGCGGCCCGATGCGGGGTGAGAGCGGCGGCCACTCATGCGTTCGATGATGGCGTCAAAAGGCACGTCAATTTCGAGCACATAGTCGAGCCTGACGCCTGCAGCTTTCATGGCATCGGCTTGGGGGATGGTGCGGGGAAAGCCGTCAAACAAAAAGCCGTTGGCGCAGTCGGCTTGTCCGATCCGCTCCTTGACCAGGTTGATGATCAGGTCGTCGCTGACCAGACCGCCGGACTCCATGACAGCTTTGGCTTGCAGGCCCAGTGGGGTGCCCGCTTTGACGGCGGCGCGCAGCATGTCGCCGGTTGAGATTTGGGGAATGTTGTATTTCTGGCAAATGAAAGTGGCTTGGGTGCCTTTGCCTGCGCCGGGTGCGCCCAACAAAATCAGTCTCATGGAAGTTCCTTATCGCTTGTCATGGAGTGGGCCTGCCGAGTCTCGAAGGGACCCATGGTGTGGCAGACAACTGCAGTGAGAATATCACGCGAGGCTCAAACCAGGCTTACGCCCCAAGCAAGGCGCGAACGCGTTGCAAATCTTCAGGTGTGTCGACCCCAGGACCCGGAGCCTGCTCGGTGGTGTGCACGGCAATGCGGTGCCCGTGCCACAGGGCGCGCAGCTGCTCCAGTGACTCGAGCTGCTCAATAGGGGCAGGGGGAAGCAGGGGAAACTGCGCCAAAAAACCGGCGCGGTAGGCGTAAATACCCACATGTCGCAGGGGGGAGGGGCTGGGCAGCTCGGTGAAGGGGATGCCGCCCTGGCCCGAGTTTGGCGGGGCACTTTGTCCGTCCCGCCACCAGGGGATGGGCGCGCGGCTGAAGTACAGCGCCATCTGATGGGCGTCCGTGACCACTTTGACCACATTCGGATTGCAGAAGTCAGCCAGCTGGCGGATGGCGTGGGCGGCTGTGCTCATGCTGGCTTCTGGGCGGTCGATGAGCAGCTGCGCCACCTGGTCAATCAGTGCGGGCTCGATGAGTGGCTCGTCGCCTTGCACATTGACCACCACAGCTCCTTCGCCCAGGCCCAGCAGCAGGCAAGCTTCTGCCAAGCGGTCGCTGCCACTGACATGGTCCTGGCGTGTCAAGAGGGCTTGCACGCCGTGGGCTGCGCAGGCGGCCACGATGCGTTGATCATCGGCGGCCACCACCACTTGGCCGGCGTTTGACAGCATGGCGCGCTGGGCCACCCGCACCACCATGGGCAGACCGGCAATGTCGGCCAGGGGCTTGTTCGGCAGGCGACTGGACGCCATGCGCGCGGGAATCAGGACGCTGAAGTCCTTGTGGGGAGGGGCCAGACGCATGCGAGGTCTTTCAGATCGGGGGACGCAAAGCGGTCAGTTTTTCGATTTCCTCGTCGCTCAAGGTGCGCGCTTCGTTTTCGAGCAGGATGGGAATGCCCTTGCGCACGGGGTAGGCCAGTCGGGCGCTGCGCGAGAGCAGCTCCTGGGAATCGCGGTCAAAGTCCAGAGGTCCTTTGGTGACCGGGCAGACCAGTAGTTCAAGCAGTTTGGTGTCCATGGGGGCAATGATAACGGTGCAAGACCCGCCCGGCAGTGGCAGCAGCTGCCCGCAAGCGGTCTGCTCGAGGGCTTTCAGCGGAAGGGTTTTTCTGCCAAACGCTGGTCCAGTGCCTGCCAAAACGCGGCTTCGGGCTTCAGCACCAAGGGCACAGCCAAGGCCTGGGGCTGGCGCTGCCAGAGCTTGGCCGCATCTTTTTCGGTGCACAGCAAGGGCCGTAACAAAGCACCGGTTGGCCAACTGGCGTAATCAAAGTGGTCTGGCAATGGGGTGGTGGTGTTCAGAGCGAGCCCTGCTTGGCGCAGCATGGCGAAAAATGCTTCAGGCTGGGCCAGACCCGCCACAGCATCCACGGGCCGGTGGGACAAGCTGGTCAAAGGCACTTTTTGGCCGTTTGCGTCAAGGGCGAAGCTGGCCAGCTGGCGTTGCGCCCGAAAGCCGCCAAGCAAGTCATTGTGACCCGTGTGCAGCAGCAGATCCACCTTTTTAGGCCAAGGCTCGCGCAAAGGCCCTGCAGGCAAAAGCCAGCCATTGCCCACACCACGAGCGTCCATCACACAGATTTCAAGGTCGCGGGCCAAGGCCCAGTGTTGCAAGCCATCGTCACACACCAGAATGTCGACTTGAGGGTGTTGCCCCAGCAGGCCAAGACCGGCGTCAGCGCGTGCAGAGGCCACCCAGACCGGAGCACCCGTTTTTTGGTGGATGAGGAGGGGCTCGTCTCCCACTTCAGAGGGCAAGCTGTGGGTCATCACGGGCCGTGTGTCCTGGGTCTGACGGCCGTGTCCCCTGGAGATGACGCCGGGCTGCCATCCCTGTTGTTGCAGATGCTGAACCAATCGCATCGTCAAGGGCGTTTTGCCTGCACCGCCAGCGACCACATTGCCCACGACAATCACAGGCACTGGCAGGCGTTGTGGGGAATGTCCACCCAGCCGTCGCCCCAGGCGCTGCAACTTGAGCAGGGCGCCATGGAGCAGCGCCAAGGGCCACAGCAAACGTGCGATCAGACTGCGCGAAAGCCAAACCCTGGGGAGTCGCTGGTGCAGCCAAGACAAGGTGTTCATGCCCTGTCAGGAGCCTGAGCGATCTGGCGTTTGGGTGGCGAAGGTGATTTGCGACAAGCCGGTTCGACGGGCTGCTTCCATGGCGTTGATCACCGATTGGTGGGTCGCCTGCGCATCTGCACTGATCACCAGGGTCACCTCTTTGGCCGCCAAAGGTGCCAAAGCGCTGGCCAGTTCGCTGACCGATGTTCCGTCAACGGCGGATTTGTTGAGGGTGTATTGTCCTTTTGCATTGACTGTCAACACAATTTGCTGTAGGCGGTTTTTTTGCTTTTGACTGTCGGCCAAAGGCAGATTCAAATTGATTTCAGTCAACCGTGACCAGCTGGTGGTCAGCATCAGAAAGATCATCACCACCAACAAGACGTCGATAAAGGGAATCAGGTTGATTTCTGGCTCGGTCGAGGGCTTGCGTTGGCGAAAATTCACGTGACATCCATTCAACGGTGCAATTGGCTCAGTTGCCGGGCAAATTGTTCGCTGGCAACTTCCATAGACAGCAAATGATTGTCCACCAAGCTTCTGAAGTAACGCCAAAACATCAGTGCCGGGATGGCCACGATCAAGCCAAAAGCCGTGTTGTAAAGCGCCACAGAAATGCCGTAAGCCATTTGGGCAGGTTGGCTGTCGCCAGCAGTGTGGGCCGAAAAAATTTCGATCATACCGATCACCGTCCCCAGCAAACCGAGCAGCGGTGCCGCAGAGGCAATGGTGCCCAGCGTCGTCAGGTAACGCTCGAGCTGCCTGCCCGCCAATCGCCCGGCCATTTCCATGCTGGACTTGATGTCTTCCTCAGAGGCCTTGGCGTCACGTTGAAGGCAACGCAAGCCGCTCGCCAGCACAGGCCCCAGCATGCCCATTTTGTCAAGTTGAATGGCAAACGCTTCAGGCGGCAAGCTGCGACGCATGGCATCCAGCGCCAAAGCCAAGGTTTGGGGAGGGATTACTTTGTCCGTTTGAAGCTGGTAAAGCCGTTCAATGATCAGGGCCAAGGCCAAAACGGAGCACAGTAACAGCGGCCAAATTGGCCATCCAGCGGCTTGAATGATGGATAACAAAGCAGTTCTTTCTTGAAGAGACGCGGTGATAAAGCTCATGATTATCGACGATGCAGCAATCTTGACATCAGGCTTATGGGTGCGAGTCGATTCTGGTCTTTTGGAAGGGTTCAGGCTTTGGATAACGTTGTGGGGAAGTCGAAGGCAGAAGTTTTTGACACGCAGCATAAATCTGCTTGCACTTGGATTTTTGTGTTTATTCAACAGATTAATAAAAAATAAAGCAATTTTCGCGCCAATCTATTTTTTGCATGGCCCGCAGACTAAAGGGTCTTACCTCTGCAGTGACATACGCCACTGCTTTTCTGAATCTTGCTGTCAGATCGTTGAACGACAATCATGCCCATGAACCCCAATCAGACCCTGCCCCTCCCCGCCTGGACGGTGTCTGCACTGTGCCGCGCCATTGCGGACAGCCTCGATGCCCAGTTCAACCCGGTCAGCGTGCGCGGTGAGATTTCGGGGTTTTCGCGTGCCGCAAGTGGGCATTGTTATTTTTCCATCAAGGATGACACGGGCCAGATTCGCTGCGCCATGTTTCGGCGTGCTGCCAGTTTGATGGACTTTGCTCCGCGCGATGGTGAACTGGTCGAGGTGCGGGGCCGTTTGGGGGTGTACGAAGCCAGAGGCGATTTGCAATTGATCGTCGAATCCATCGAGCGGGCAGGGCAGGGCGCGCTCTTTGAGCAGTTTTTGCGCCTCAAGGCCAAGCTCGAAGCCGAGGGACTGTTTGACCCTGCTCACAAACGCGCTTTACCGACCCAGCCCCGAGCCATTGGGGTGGTCACGTCTTTGGGCGCTGCTGCTTGGCATGACGTGATGTCGGCCTTGCAGCGCCGCGTGCCGCACATTCCGGTGCTCATGGCCCCTGCCTTGGTGCAAGGTGCTGGCGCTGCGGCCACACTGGCGCAGGCCCTCCAAAACATCTACGCCCTCACGGCCGAAGACAACCCGCTGTCGCCACCGGTGGATGTGATCTTGCTGGTTCGCGGGGGCGGCTCGATGGAAGACCTGTGGTCGTTCAACGACGAAAACCTGGCCCGGGTCATCGCACAAAGCCCCGTGCCGCTCGTTTGCGGCGTAGGGCATGAGACGGATTTCACGATCGCCGACTTTGTGGCCGACGTGCGTGCCCCGACCCCAACGGCTGCGGCCGAGATGGCCGCGACAGACCGGAGCGTGGGCCTTGAAGCCCTGTCGGTGCTGGAGCATCGCTTGAGCCGGGGCTTGATTCGCCAGCAAGACCGCCAATCGCAACGCCTGGACGCTGTGGCAGCCCGGTTGGGCGTGGGTTTGGTCCGTCAGCAAGAGCGCCAGAGCCAACGCCTGAACGCCATCGCGACCCGATTGAGTCGCCCACAGGCCTTGCTGGGCCAGCACAGCCAGTGGCTGGACCGCCTGGGCAGTCGTTTGCAGGCAGGGGTGCGCAGTCAATTCATGGCGCAGGGCCACCAATTGGAGCGCTTGAGCGATCGTTTGGGGTTCAACCGGGATCAGCAGGTGCCGCAACGCGCCCAGCGCTTGGAGCGGGCCGCTTTGCGCTTGTCGTCGGTGGACCCACACCGGGTGCTGCAGCGTGGTTATGCCTGGCTGAGCGACGACAAGGGGCAGGCTTTGACCCATGCCGCGCAGTTTGAACCGGGCCAAGCGGTTCGAGCGACTTTGGCAGATGGGGATGTGCCGCTGACCGTGGCCCCTTGAGTTTTTGTTCAACAGGTAAGCCGTTGTGGGCCAGGGCCTGTGCACCTCATGAGGGAGTACCCAAAATCGGTGCCCAGGCCCCGGCCCACAACGGCTGTGGGTCATTGGGCCCCGCCTGGCTAAGGAGATGTCTTTCTGATCTCCATCCCCGCAACGCTCTTCAGTGACCCTGAATACGGTAAGGGGCATCGCGCTCCTCTAGAATGCGTAAGACATTTTCTCAACCCGCAACAACAAAAGGACCCCTCATGGAACACACCTTGCCCGCACTGCCCTACGCGATCGACGCTTTGGCCCCTCACTACAGCCAGGAAACCCTCGAGTTCCACCACGGCAAGCACCACAACGCTTACGTCGTGAACCTGAACAACCTGCAAAAAGGCACCGAATTTGAGAGCATGTCGCTCGAAGAGATCATCAAAAAATCCAGCGGCGGCGTGTACAACAACTCAGCCCAGATCTGGAACCACACCTTCTTTTGGAACTGCATGAAGCCCCAAGGTGGTGGTGAGCCCACTGGCGCACTGGCTGCAGCCATCAACGCCAAGTTCGGCAGCTACGCCGCTTTCAAAGAAGCCTTCGTCAAGAGCGCTGTGGGCAACTTCGGTTCCGGCTGGACATGGCTGGTCAAGAAAGCCGACGGCTCGGTCGACATCGTCAACATGGGCGCCGCTGGCACCCCCCTGACGACTGGCGACACTGCCTTGTTGACTGTGGACGTGTGGGAACACGCTTACTACATCGACTACCGCAACATGCGTCCCAAGTTCGTGGAGACTTTCCTCAGCAACCTGGTGAACTGGTCGTTTGCTGAGAAGAACTTCGGCTGATCGAGGTTTACTCCAAGTCAAAAAGCCCGCTGTGCGGGCTTTTTTGCTTTCTGGACCGAATGTGACTGCCACCCCAGGAAAATGGCCTGATCCGAGCCAAAGGACTGTTGAGTGAGTGAACTTTCAGATCGACCACTGAGCTGAGAACGGGCTGGGTCCGGGCCCCGATTTTGGGTACTCCCCCCATGAGGTGCCCGGCCCCAGCCCATGCTCAGCGGTACCTGAAGCACCACACACCATGCACCAAGAGCGAATCAGCAAATCAGCGAATCATCATCCCGCCATCGGCCACCACGGTCTGGCCCGTCACGTAATTGGCCGCCGGGCTCGCCAAAAACACGGCGATGCCGCCAATGTCATCCGCCTCACCCATGCGGCGCAAAGGCGCTTGGCTGTTGTATTTGGCACTCAGCACCGGGTCTTCGTGCAGCGCCTTGGCAAAGTCGGTCTTGATCAAGCCCGGCGCGATGCAGTTGACGCGGATGTTGTCCGGACCCCATTCCACCGCCAAGTTGCGCGCCAGCTGCATGTCGGCCGCTTTGGACAGGTTGTAAGCCCCAATCACCGACGAACCGTGCAGCCCGCCGATGGACGACACGATCACGATGGCCCCGTCTTTTTGGGCCTTCATGTCGGGGTAGACCAGGTTGCACAACCAGGCATTTGACAACACGTTGTTGCGCATGACCTTGTCGAACACCTCGTCGCTCATGCCCGTGGCCGGGCCAAAATAGGGGTTGGTGGCCGCATTGCACACCAGGATGTCGATCACCCCCCAAGTCTGTCGGGTCTGGTCGATCAGGTTTTGCAGCTGCTCTTTGCTGGAGATGCTGGCGGCAATCGCCATCGCCTCACCGCCTGCAGCCTGGATCTCTCTGACCACCACTTCGCAGGCGTCTTGCTTGCGGCTGGACACCACCACTTTGGCACCTTGCTGGGCCAGCTGGTGCGCGATGGATCGGCCAATGCCGCGGCTGGAGCCGGTGACGACGGCGACTTTGCCTTTCAGATTGAACAACGACATGAAACGGTCTCCTTGTTGAATGGCTGGCAGTCTGCCTGTGCGCGGTGCGGGTGTCTGTCTTGCGGGTGTCACCGCTTCAAGACTCTTCACGTCTGAGCCACAATGCTGCCCATGGAACAAGTGGATGCTGTTGTGATCGGTGCTGGCGTGGTTGGGCTGGCTGTGGGGCGGGCGCTCGCGCTTTTGGGCCGCGAGGTGATGGTGCTCGAATCGGAAAACGCCATCGGCACGGGCACCAGCTCGCGCAACAGCGAGGTCATTCACGCGGGCATTTATTACCCGGCCTGCTCGCTCAAGGCGCGGTTGTGTGTGCAAGGCAAGCAAATGCTCTACGCCTATTGCGCCGAACGCGGCGTGGCACACAGCCAGCTGGGCAAGCTGATCGTGGCCACGACGCCTGAGCAAGTGTTGGCACTGGACGGCATCATGGACAAGGCGGCCGCCAATGGCGTGCACGATTTGCAAAAACTCACGGCTGCGCAGGCCCAGGCGCTGGAGCCTGCGCTGGCTTGCGAAGCGGCGGTGCTCTCGCCCAGCACCGGGGTGATTGACAGTCACAGCTACATGCTTGCCTTGCAAGGCGACATGGAAAACGCAGGTGGTTTGCTGGCGCTGGTCTCTCCCGTGCAGCACATCGGCGTGCGGCAGGGCACTGCCAGTCACCCGATTCGGGTGTGCACACAAGACGGCACCGAGCTGGCTTGCAAGGTACTGGTCAATGCCGCTGGGCTGAGCGCCGTGGCCATCGCGCGGGGCATGGACGGACTGGATCAAAGTTTGTTGCCCCAAGCCCATTACGCCAAGGGCAACTATTTCACGCTGGCGGGCAAGGCCCCGTTTTCGCGCCTGATTTACCCCGTGCCCGAAAAAGCCGGTTTGGGCGTGCACCTCACGCTCGACCTGGGTGGTCAGGCCAAGTTCGGGCCAGATGTGCAGTGGGTCGATGACCCCGCCGACCTGCAGGTTGATCCGCGCCGGGGCGATGCCTTTTATGCCGAGGTGCGCAAATATTGGCCGGGTTTGGCCGACGGCGCTTTGCAGGCAGGTTATGCGGGCATGCGCCCCAAGATCAACGCCCCGCACGAAGCTGCAGCCGACTTCATGATCCAAGGCCCTGCCGAGCACGGCGTGCCGGGCTTGGTGAACCTGCTGGGCATCGAGTCGCCGGGTTTGACCAGCTCGCTGGCGATGGCGGACGAGGTTTGCGTCAGGCTCCATTGAGCCCCTGTCATACAACTGCGAAGTACAGACCAGTGCAAAGCCCATCTTTTGGCGCAATCGTTCAATACACGGAGGCCTTTTTCCCGAAGATAGACAGTTTTGCACTGGGATGGAGCCACCCAAACCCATGAACACCGTCACTTACTCGGGTAGGCCTGACAACAAGGAAGTCCAAGCATGAAATGGCATCAGACAAACGCATTGGTGACCGGGGGCACGCGCGGTATTGGCCGTGCACTGGTTGATTTGTTGGTAGAAAAGGGGGCTGCCGTGATAGCCACGGGCCGTACCAGCGCCAGCGTGGACCAAGCCCGACAAGCATGTCCACAGGTCAACTGGCTGGTTTTTGACCAGTCGGATGAAAACCAACGGGCCGAATTGCTTGCACATGTGCAAGGCAGGGGTGTCAATTTGCTGATTCACAACGCAGGTGTTCAGCAATTGCATGACTTCACCCTGAAGGACGAAACCTTGCATTTCAGTACTGAGCTGGAGACCGCCATCAATTTTGTCGGCCCCGTAGAGTTAACCCGGGGCATGTTGCCGCACATGCGTGACCAAGCGGATGCCCGGGTAGTTTTTGTCACCTCTGGACTTGCGCTGGCCCCCAAGCGCAGCAGTCCGGTTTACTGCGCCAACAAAGCAGGCTTGCGTTCTTTCGCCAAATCTCTACGCGCCCAATTGCGCCATGCCAACTTGCCCATTGGGGTGACTGAAGCGTTGCCCCCGCTGGTGGACACAGACATGACCAAAGGACGAGGACGCGGCAAAATTTCACCCCAAGCTGCGGCAAGTCAGATCGTGCGGGGCATTGAGTCTGGCAAGTCGGAGATTTACGTGGGGGCGTCCGCCTTGCTGCGGGTCATCAGCCGCATCAGTCCAGCTTTGGCTGAGGCCATCATGATTAACCGCTAGTCCTTGATGCACTCTTCGCCTTCACTCTTTCAGCGCTTGTTTCAATGGGTCGAAACCGCGCTTTTACGCCATGGCTCAGAGCCCAAAACCATCTTTTTGCTGGCAGTATTTTCTGTTTTGGATGGTTTTTTGCCTATGTTGCCCGCAGAAATGTTTGTGCTGGCCTTGTGTGTGCTTCAGCCGCAAAAAGGCAAAGTCATCGTGGTGGTGTTTGCACTGGCTTCTGCATTGAGTGCTCTTTTATTGGCCTTGGGCATGGGGACGTTGACGGCGTCTGCAGAATCGCTGAGCCAAAAGCTGATGGGGTCACAAGGGCCGCAGGTTTTGGCCATGCTGAGAGACTCGGGACCGGTCAGCATGGTGTTTTTCTCGGTTTTCCCAGACTCGCCGCGTTCGGCCATCGCGCTGTTTGCCTTGAGTGGTGTGTCGCCTGAGTCGATCTGCACGATGGTGTTCATCGGCAAACTGATGCTCTACACCGGACTGCTGTTTTTGATCCATCACTTGCCCTCCAGAGTGGGCAGGTGGCGAGGTGTTGGGCCGTTCTGGGTGAGGTGGCTGCAGCGCCGTGCGAGCCGTTTCGTGGCCTATTGCCGCCGAATCCGCTGGCGTGCGAGGTGCCTCCATCAAGGCACTTGAACATCCCCCAAGACACTCTTCATGCACCTCTCTTGGCTGAGTATCGCTGGCGAGACAGCGCAAGCACACCAGGCACACCAAGCACACCTATCATGACGCGCATGCATCCTTTTGACGAAGCCATTGACCTGCGTTCCTCAGCACTTGTGGATACGCCCCACGAATTCACCGGTGCGACCCATCCGGCCTACGCCAACATGATCGGGCCCTTTGGCGGCACCACTTCAGCGCAGTTGCTGCAGTCGGCTTTGCTGCACTCCGAGCGCCTAGGTGAACCCGTGGCCCTGACGGTCAACTTTGCCGCCCCAGTGGCCGATGGTGCGATCCGTTTTGTGGCGCGGCCTGTGCGCACCAACCGTTCGACGCAGCACTGGATCATCGAAGCGCATCAGACGCAAGGCGTGGTGGCCACGGCTACAGCGGTGTTTGCCGTGCGGCGCGAAACCTGGTCAGACGTTGAGGCCATGATGCCCGCCAACCTGCCCGCGCCCGATGCGGTGCCCCGCATGCCTGTCAAAGGCATGCCCGCCTGGCCGCAGCGCTACGACATGCGCTTTGTCGAAGGCGCTTTTCCCTCAGCCTTTGACGAGCAGGAGCAAGCCCATTCGCGCTCGACCCTGTGGGTGCGTGACGAGCCCGAGCGGGCGCTGGACTTTGCCTCTTTGGTGGCCATCAGCGACAGTTTTTTCCCACGCATCTACATCCGCCGTCGACGCCGCGCCATGATTGGCACAGTGTCCCTCACCACCTATTTCCACGCCGACAGCGCTCTGTTGGCGCAGGTGGGCTCACGCCATGTGCTGGGTGTGGCCAAGGCGCTCAACTACCGCCACGGCTACTTTGACCAGACGGGTGAGTTGTGGAGCCCCGAAGGGCAGCTGCTGGCGAGCACGCACCAGCTGGTGTATTTTAAGGACTGAGTTTTCAGCGCTTCATCTGCTGCAGTGCACTCGCCACTTCGGTCACCAGCGCCGGGCCTTTGTAGATGAGGCCGGTGTATATCTGCACCACGTCGGCCCCGGCCTCGATCTTGGAGATCGCGTCGTGGCCGCTCAGGATGCCACCCACACCGATGATGGGGAAGTCACGGCCCAGCGCGGCGCGCAGCAAGCGGATCACGCGGTTGCTGCCTTCGAGTACGGGCGAGCCCGACAGACCGCCCATTTCTTCGGCGTGTGCCAAGCCGCTCACAGCGTCACGCGCCAGCGTGGTGTTGGTGGCGATCACGCCGTCCATGCCGTGTTTTTGCAAGGTGGCGGCGATCACGCCCACTTGGGTCTCGTCCAGATCGGGGGCGATTTTCAGGAACATGGGCACGCGGCGGCCGTGCTCAGCGGCCAGTTCTTCACGCCGTGCCACCAAGGCGCCCAGCAGGCCGTCCAGCGCTTCGTCGCTTTGCAGGGCGCGCAGGTTCTTGGTGTTGGGGCTGGAGATGTTCACCGTCACGTAGTCGGCATGCGGGTAGACGCCTGCCAGCGCGATCAAATAATCGTCGGTGGCGTTTTCAATGGGTGTGGCGGCGTTCTTGCCGATGTTCAGGCCCAACAGGCGTCCTTGCTGGCGGAATTTGGAGCGCTTGACGTTGGCGATGAAGGCGTCCAGCCCGTCGTTGTTGAAACCCAGGCGGTTGATCAGGGCGTTGGCCTCGGGCAGGCGGAACATGCGCGGCTTGGGGTTGCCCGGTTGCGCTTTGGGCGTCACAGTGCCCACTTCGACAAAGCCAAAGCCCATGGCACCCAGGCCGTCGATGCAGCGGGCGTTTTTATCGAGGCCTGCGGCCATGCCGACGCGGTTGGGGAAATGCAGACCTGCCAACGTGATGGGCTGCGCCACAAAGGGCTGGCGGTAGGCGCAGTCCAAAGGGGTGTTCTGGGTACGGGCCAGGCCTTCGATGGTCAGGTCATGGGCCGCCTCGGGGTCCATCTTGAATAAAAAGGGGCGGGCGAAGGCGTAGGGGATCAGGGACATTGGATAATTCCGGACAGCAAAGGCGTTGACAACAATTCACCCGATTGTCTCAAACCCCGGCCTCCCTTCAGTTTTTATCCAGACCCAACCCCATGACCCAAGACGAACTCAAAGCCCTGGTGGGCCAAGCCGCCCTGAATTACGTTGTTCCCGGCGAAATCGTTGGTGTGGGCACCGGCTCCACGGTGAACAAATTCATCGATGCCCTGGCCACCATGAAAGACCAGATCAAGGGCGCGGTGTCCAGCTCCGAAGCCTCCACCGTGCGCCTGAAGGCCTTGGGCATCCCGGTGTTCGACAGCAACGAGGTCGAAAGCTTGTCGGTTTACATCGACGGCGCAGACGAAATCGACCACCAGGGCCACATGGTCAAGGGCGGTGGTGCGGCACTGACCCGCGAAAAAATCGTGGCCGCTCAGTCCAAACAGTTCGTTTGCATCGCCGACGAGAGCAAGTTGGTCGATGCTTTGGGGGCTTTCCCACTGCCTGTGGAAGTCATTCCCATGGCCACGGCCCGTGTGATGCGCCAATTTGTGGCCATGGGCGGCACGGCCGCTGTGCGCCTGAAGGATGGTCAGCCTCTGGTGACCGACAACGGCCAGCACATCGTCGATGTGAAGGGTTTGACGATCACCGACCCGGTGGCGTTTGAAACCGAAGTCAGCCAGTGGCCTGGCGTGGTCACGGTCGGTGTTTTTGCGCTGCAAAAAGCGCAGGTTTGCCTGCTGGGTACTGCTCAAGGCGTGAAGACCCTGGCGTTCTGACGCGAGGTTTTACAGCCTCAAGCCCGGCGCAGCAACAGGCGCAAATCGGGCCCGATGAGGTCCATCGCATGAAAGGCCAGTTGGACGGCATTACTCAACTCGGTGAGCGCCGGTAAGTTGGCCAGGCCTTGACCAGGCCCTAACAGTTGCGGGGCCAGGTAAACCAGAAATTCGTCCACCAGCCCTTCACGTATGAATGAGCCGTTGAGCTTGTGCCCAGCCTCGACATGCAGCTCGTTGACCTCGCGGCGGGCCAAGTCGCGCAACATCGCCGCCAGATCGACCTTGCCGCCGGGGCCTGGGCAGTCGAGCACGGTCACGCCGCGTCCCGTGAGCGCGGCGCGTTTGTCCAGGTTTTCTGTGTTGGCGGTGTAAATCCAGATTTGCCGGGCCTGATCGCCTGTGCCTTGCGTGTCGAGCAGCTTGGCATTCAGGGGCATGTCCAGGCGGCTGTCCACCACCACCAAATGCGGCTGGCGCGGGGTGTCCATGCCGCGCACGTTCAGCTGAGGGTCGTCTTCGAGCACGGTGCCGATGCCGGTCAGTATGGCGCAGGCTCTGGCGCGCCAGGCATGGCCGTCGGAGCGGGCTACGGGGCCGGTGATCCACTGGCTTTGGCCGTTTTGCAAGGCGGTTTGTCCGTCCAAAGAGGCGGCCACCTTCATGCGCACCCAGGGCAGGCCCCGTTCCATGCGGCTCAAAAAACCGATGTTCAATTCACGGGCCTGAACGGCGATGTCATCCTGTGCATCCAAGGTGTCGGTCTGCACACCCGCAGCCGCCAGCCGCGCCATGCCTTGGCCCGCCACTTGAGGGTTGGGATCGGTCAGGGCCGCGACCACGCGGCCGATGCCAGCTGCCGCCAGCGCGTCGCAGCAAGGGCCAGTGCGACCGTGGTGAGCGCAGGGCTCCAGCGTCACCCAGGCAGTGGCTCCTTGGACGCTGTGCCCGTGCTCCGCGGCGTCCCGCAGGGCCATGATTTCGGCATGTGGTCCGCCAGCCCTCTGGGTGTGGCCTTGGCCCAGCACCTTGCCGTCGGCGGCGGTGATCACACAACCCACACGCGGGTTGGGTGAAGTTAACCACAGGGCCTGGCGGGCCAGGTTCAGGGCCAAGTTCATGGCTTGGGGTGTCGGTTTCGAAAGGGTCACGGCAAAAGACGGGTGCAGCAAATCATGGCAAGGATACGCCAAGCCAAGCGGGCACCGTATCGCGGCTGCTGTGCAGGGTGAGTTCGCCCATGCGCGGCTTGGCCTGCCCGGGCGAGTTCCCGCCAAAGCCTCCACCTGCAGCCCCCAGTGCAGGTCCCAATGCAGGTCCCACGCTGGGCCACTGCACGCGCACTTGCAGGTCCTCCAAGGCCAGACCGGGGCGCGTTTGCACCTGGCATTGAAGGTTGAAGGTCGTGCCTTGCACGGTGGTGGAGGCTTGCAAGGCGCAGCCTGCGCGGCCCGACTGGTGGCAGTCCATGGCGTCCAAGGCAAGGGCCAGGGCCACGGTGCGCTGGCGCGTGTCGCTGGCGGTATGCAGGGTGTGCAGGGTCAGACGCGTGGCTGCGGCCAGCCCAATGCCCAGCACCGCCGAGGCCACCAGCGCCTCGATCAGCGCCATGCCTTGGGCTGTGCGCCCTGACACGCCGGTGGGTGGCTGACCAGGCGCACGGGGTTTGGAGGAGGCGGCTTTCATGGCTCGCCCTCGCGCCAGCTGCCTGGCACGCGCTGTACCTGGCGCGCATCGATGCCCGGGGGCCATGGCAATCGGTAAGGAGATGGGTTCAATTCGCGGGCCTCGATGCGGCTGCCGCTTTTCAACTCCGGCAAGCCGGACTCCACCACCAGTTGCCCTTCGATGTGTCCGGCGTGCCAGGCCCGGGCTTTGTCGTCCTGGCATTGGGTTTGCAGAACCACGGTGCCCACCACGCGCACACCCGGGGCGAGGGACGGGCAGCGTTGGGCGCAAGCCTGGCCCGAAAACACCAGCAGCACCGGGGCCTCCGGGGTGCCCAGGCTTTGGCTCCAGGTGGCGGAGTTGTCTACCCAGTAGACGCTGCGCGCGGGTTGGCTCAGGGCGCTCAGGCCGTTGTGCGATTGCGCCTCAGACCAGGCGCGGATCTGTTCGGGGGTGATCTCGCCCAGTACGCTGGCCCAGGCAGATGGCGCGCAGGTGATCGGGGTGTGGCTGCCAGGGCATACGTTGGAAGCGCTGCCGCTTTTGGACGCAAGGTTTGCCGCATTGTTCGCCGCCAAAGCGCAGCCATTGAGCACCACGGCCGCCGTGTTGGGTTGGCTTGGGGCCGGAGCCACGGTGGGGATGAACACCTGAGCCTGGAGCTGCGCTTGGCTGGTGCCATCTTGGAGGCTGGCGTTGGCCAGCAATTGGGCCACATGAGGCGAGCGGATCAGGTCGCGCAAAGCCAGCACCTGAGCTCGGGCATCGGGCAAGCTTGGGTGTGCTGGTGGCTGCAGGGTGGCGCACTGCCAGCGCGGCGTGTTGTAGGGCGAAGGGCAGGGCGTGCTGCTTGGGCCAGTGCCCCAGATGGGCGGCGTAGGGCCGCTTGCGTGTTGCCGCTGTATTTCAGCGCGCGCCCAGGCCAAAGCGGCCTCGGCGGCCAGTCGCGCCTGGGCGGCCTGGCTTTGGTTGTGACTGGCCAAGCGGTCCACCAGCACGCTTCGGGCGCTGTAAAAGCTGGCCAGACTGGCCAGCAGCCCCAGGCTGATCGCCACCAACAAGCTGATGGCTCCGCCTTGATCCTTTGATCCAGAGGGGCCGCATGGATGGCGCGGCTTGATGGGTTTGATCATGGGGCGGCACCACAAACCGCAGGCCAAGGCGAGGCGGGCACGTCGTTGCGCAGCGACACGGTTTGCGACAGACTCAAGGCGCGAGTGGTGTCGCGTGGCCACTGCGCACTCAGCTGCACCGTGACCCAGCGCGCCACCCAGCGCCCACGTTTTTCGCAATGCACCTGCCAAGCCAAGCCGGTCATTTTCAGACTGCCCGCATCGGTCAAATCGGTCCAGACTTCGGGTGTGCAGGCGGTGCGGACCTGCAACTCGTGGTTCCTCAATCGGAAGCCCAAGCACTCGTTGTTGTCCAACAGGCCATTTTGGTTGCGGTCCTGGCCAAAGCTGATGCGCTCGCCCTGCACCAGCAAGTCGGCTTGGCCTGCGCAAAAGGCGTCAGCGCAATGGGCTGTGGTGCGCCCACGCCAGGCTTGCCCAAGCGCCTGCGCTTGGCGCAACTCTCGGGTGATGGTGTCCAGCGCCGAGCGCAGGTCATGGTGCATGTGGCTGTCTTGCAAGGCCAGCCGATGTCCCTGCAGAAGCTGAGCCAACATTTGGCTGCCCGCGGCCAGCACCAACAAGCCCACGCTCAAGCCCACCAGCAAGCCCACCAGCGTTTCGCCCCGTTGCGCGCGATTTTGACCACCAAAGGTCTGGCCCGCATCGCAAAAAGGCGCTGGAATTTCTGTTTTGAGCAGAGCTGCACCCTGAGTCATGGACCGGTCAAAGTTATTGATGCGCATTGCCGCCACAAGCAACTCACTGCCGCCAGCAGCGGCCGGGATCGCCTGACAGATCGTCTCCACTGCTGAGCACCACGGTGGCCATGTGCTGCAGTTGCAGGCGCATGGGCGCGCAGACGCTGTCGCGCGCTTGCGAGCCGATGGGGGTGGCGATCAGGCTGTAGCCTTCAGGGCTGGCGTCTTCAATGGCCAGGCGGTAATGACCTCCCTGGGACAAGTTGCCCGCCCAGCCCAGGCTGGACAAATCAGCCGCATGACCGCTTTGCGTGTCACGCCATCGAGCTTGAGCCAGCTGCAGTTGCTGTAAGGCGCTTTGCGCATCGCTGCGTCGTGCTTGGCGCTGCTGCGCCTGAAACGCGGGCAAGGCCACCGCTGCCAATACGGCCATCAAGGCCAGGCTGACCAGCAACTCGCTCAGGGTCCAACCGGTTTGGACGACCGGTACGTGCTCCACTGTCTTGCCTTTGAGATACCCCATGCCATTCTCCTTGCTTGGCTTGTTATTGTGAGTACTTAATAATCACTTGTACAGCCGAGGCAGCGCAGGCCATCGCAGGCTGAGTCGGAATCAGGTGGTCACAAGTAAAGAGAGGACGGATCATGCGCAACCGGGGTTTCACGCTGCTCGAAGCCCTCGTGGTTTTGGCTCTGCTGGCGGTGTTGCTGTCTTTGGCAACGCCCAGTCTCCAAGGCTTGCGGCATAAGCACCTGATGCAAAGCCAGGCCGAACAATTGCAGTCGGGCTTGATGTTGGCGCGCACCGAGGCCTTGCGCCGCCAGCAGCGCGTGACCCTTTGTGTGCGGGAATCAGCGATCGGAGTGGGGCCCGACTGCGCCACGGCGGGCACTTGGACGCAAGGCTGGGTGGTGTTTGTGGATGGCAACAACAATGCGCGGCGCGAGGCCACTGAGGCAGTGCTGCAGGTGCAAGAGGCTTTGCCCGCCTGGATGACGCTGCAAGGCAATGCCACGGTGGATCGGTACATTTCTTACGGCCCGCAAGGCCGCAGCCAAAGCACAACGGGTGCCTTTCAGGCGGGCACCTTGACCCTGTGTGGTGCAGGGCAAGCCCATGTCTGGCGGGTGGTGATCAACGCGGTGGGCAAGCCCCGACTGGAAAAGGCCGATCGTACGGACCAAGCGAACTGCTAAAGCTCGACGGCGTTCAGCCGTTCACTGAAGAAAAGGGCAGCTCGATCAGCCTTGGACCTCGTCCACCAGGGTCTTGAACGCGTCGATGTCTTCAAAGTTGCGGTACACACTGGCAAAGCGCACATAAGCCACTTTGTCGAGTTTTTTGAGCTCTCGCATCACCAACTCACCAATGCGGTGAGAGGCCACTTCACGGATGCCCAAGTTCAGCAATTTTTCCTCGATGCGCTCAATGGCGCTGTCCACCTGTTCGGTGCTGACGGGCCGTTTGCGCAAAGCCAGATTCAGGCTGCCGCGCAGTTTGTCGCGCTGGTAATCGATGCGTCGGCCGTCTTTTTTGACGATGGCCGGAAAATTGACTTCCGGCTTTTCATAGGTGGTGAAGCGTTTTTCACACGCCCCGCACTGACGGCGCCTGCGGATGAAATCCCCGTCCTCGGCCAAACGGGTCTCGACGACCTGGGTTTCGAGATGGCTACAAAACGGGCATTTCATCGCGTAGGCCGATCAGCCGTAGACCGGAAAACGGCTGGTCAGCGCGTGCACCTTGGCGCGCACAGCGGCCAGATTGGCTTCGTCCAGCGGGTTGTCCAGCACATCCGCAATCAGGTGCGCCGTGGCGCGGGCTTCTTCGTCCTTGAAACCACGGGTGGTCATGGCCGGGGTGCCGATGCGCACGCCACTGGTCACAAACGGCTTTTCTGGGTCGTTCGGGATGGCGTTTTTGTTGATGGTCATGTGGGCGTTGCCTAAAGCGGCTTCGGCCACTTTCCCGGTGATGCCCTTGGCGCGCAGGTCCACCAGCATGACGTGGCTTTGGGTGCCGCCACTGACGATGCGCAGGCCTCGAGCGGTCAAGGTTTCGGCAATGATCTGCGCGTTCTTGATCACTTGGGCTTGGTAGGCCTTGAACTCAGGTGCCAGCGCTTCCTTGAAAGCCACGGCTTTGGCCGCGATGACGTGCATCAGCGGACCGCCTTGCAGGCCGGGGAAGATGGCGCTGTTGATGGCTTTTTCGTGCTCGGCCTTCATCAAAATGATGCCGCCACGGGGGCCGCGCAAGCTCTTGTGGGTGGTGGAGGTGACCACGTCAGCGTGCGGCACGGGGTTGGGGTAAACGCCTGCGGCAATCAGACCCGCATAGTGGGCCATGTCTACCAGAAAAATGGCGCCGACTTCCTTGGCCACTTTGGCAAATCGGGCCCAGTCGATGTGCAGCGAATAGGCCGATGCGCCGGCAATGATCAGTTTGGGTTTGGTTTCGCGGGCCTTGGCTTCCATGGCCTCGTAGTCAATGGCTTCGTTGGCATCCAAACCATAGCTGACCACGTTGAACCACTTGCCCGACATGTTCAGCGGCATACCGTGCGTCAGGTGACCGCCTTCAGCCAAGCTCATGCCCATGATGGTGTCACCGGGCTTCAAGAAAGCCAAGAACACGGCCTCGTTGGCCGATGCCCCGCAGTGTGGTTGCACGTTGGCCGCTTCCGCGCCAAAAATTTGCTTGATGCGGTCAATGGCCAGTTGCTCGGCCACGTCCACATGCTCGCAGCCACCGTAGTAGCGCTTGCCTGGATAGCCTTCGGCGTACTTGTTGGTGAGCTGGCTGCCTTGGGCGGCCATGACGGCGGGCGAAGCGTAGTTCTCGCTCGCGATCAGTTCGATGTGGTGTTCTTGGCGGGCGTTTTCGGCCTGGATGGCAGCAAACAGCTCGGGGTCGGTTTGTTCAATCAGTGTGTTGCGGTTGTACATGGCAGTCCTTTGGATGGAGGTGACCTTGACCAGAACCCGGCGTGAACGGACAAGGGCTGCCCAGGCGAACGGCTTAAAACCTGTTTCGGCGTGAAAGACGACCGGTCAGGCTGTGCGCTTCCCAGTGGTTCGGCAGTGACTTGGGTCACAACGCTCCACGTCAGAGTGTTCTGTTTTGCAGAGAAAACAGGCTCCTATCGCCAGTCGCGCACCCTCTGAGTGTAGCCCAGCCTGCCCTGTGGTTCGGGTCACTCGCTCACATTTGGGCTTGCGGCAATTTGGTCAGAGTGGCGTTGTTTTTGTTGGCCAAGGCCGTTTTTTGGCCTTGGCTGATGTGGTCCATCTGTTTTTGTTCGGCCAACACGCGGTCCACATATTGCTCGTTCTTGTCCTGTCCAGAGGTGAGCGCATACAAGCGCAGTGCATCTTCGAGCGAGGCTGTGTCTTGAATCAAGCCCTGCAAGTGACGTGTGCCTACGCGCAGGTTTGTCAAGGGGTCAAAAGCAGCCAGTCGGCCACCAAAGGAGGACAAGGCCGTGCTGTGGACGCCCGGTTCGATCTGCATCAGGCCCATGCCCCCTTGACTGCCCGAGGCAAAGGGATTGAAACGGGACTCGATGGCGATGATGGACAGGATCAATGTGGGGGCGATATGGCTGCGCTCACCCAGTGACCAGGCCTCAGACACCAGGGCGGCCAAGGGCTCGGGCGAAATTTTGTATTTTCGGCTGAGCCAGTGCGTCACCGCCACTTGTTCCTTGTTCAAGTTGTTCACCGACGTGGCGGTGGTGCGTTCAGCAGGGCTGGGAGCCCATGGCGCTTCTTGCGCTTGAAACAGTTGAACTTGACGCCCTTGAAGCCAGCCCATCAGGGTGTCGTTTGCGGTTTGTTGCAAACCAGGGCGAGCTGCAAAAGTCAGGGCAGTTGCCACCACGATCAGGCCAATGACCGCCAAACTGTGCCGGGTGATCTCAACAAAGCCTTCTCGCACGTCGCAAATCAGAGTGTAGGCAACCAGCTTCAGCCGGGTCCATGTCGCTGTCATAACACTTCCTGTCATGCCAAGCACAAGCCGCCGCAGCGGCATGGACTTGATGGGTTGGGGGGGCACGCGACCCGAAACAAGCGAATGACACTTTTTGGGGTTGAGCCGGATTCGGCAGCGGTATCGGGTTATCCCTGATCTTGGCAGGTTGCGAGAAATTTTATGAATTTTTCATAACCAGTCAAGTATATAAAATTCAAAAAAAAGATTGTATTTGCATAAAAAGTTTTTTGACGTGGTGAATCGAGCGGAGTTTGCGCCTTAAAACACGTTGAGCGTTGATGCGGCTCAAATACAGGCGAAAATAGCCGTTTGATGCCCGATTGGCCCCTTGATCAGTCAAGTGCCGCAGTTTCGGCCTGTTTGCCCTATGGGCAGACACCGAGTTTTTAAAGTTTGAACCGTGACCTCTTCCAAGCCTTTTGACATCGCCACCCTCGATTCCTTGACGGCCGGCATTTTCAATGCCCCTACTTCCGGCGAGCGCAGTGCTCGCCTGCGTGAGTGGTTGCAGACAGAGCCTTCCGAGGACTTCATGTCCGAGGTCTACCGCGAGCTGTCGGGTCGCGACAAGGGCGTGGCCAAACTGCTCAAGGAAAAGCTCGACGAGCTCAAGCGCCTGCATGGTCAAGAAGCCTTGGCCACAGATTGGGCCCAAAAAGCCGAGCAGTTGCTGCAAGCGCCGCGTCTGAACATTGCCGATGCGCTGGCTTGGCAGCGCGATGCCGCCAAAGCCGGTGCACCGCTGTCACGCGATCCCTTGGCCGGCTTCAAGCAGCGCTTGACCGAAGTGGTCAAGGGCGTGGAAGACTTGCAACACCAGGTCATGGTGCAGCGAGAGGCGGCCGTGTTGCTGGCCCAGCGCATCGAGGTGTTGTCGACCAAATCACTGGCCGAGGCCCTGGGTGGACAAACCGGCTTGCAGGCCGATGTGCTGCAGTGGCAAAACCAGGCCCAGGCCTTGACCCACAACAGCGTCTGGCCCAGCGTGGACCTGAAATTCCCGCCCCAGCTGGATGCTGCAGGCAAGCAACTTCAGGCGGTGTGGGATGGCTTTTCGGCCGCAGCAGGCCTGGCTGCAGTGGCCCAAAGCGATGCTTCGGCTGCCTTGCCCCCCGTGCCTGTGTGGGCCGATGAGATCCGCCGACAGCGGGGTGAATTGCCTCTGCACGCCGCCGCAGCTGCTGAAACGGCCAAGCCCCCCAAGCCCGCCAAAACAGAAGCGGCTGAAAAACCGGCTAAACCGAAAATCGACCCGGCCCAGCGCCAGGCTCTGCGCGAGCAAGCGATGGCAGCCGTGACCGAAGTGCTGGAGGTGCTGGAAAAACAACTCACCGAAGCCCAGGAAACCCCGCCCGCCGAGGCCGCCGCCAACTTGCGCAGCGTGCTCAAGAGCCACGGCAAGCAGCTCGATACCAGTCTGGATGAGCGCCTGCACAAGGCTTTGACGGCAGGCGGCGATGCCGAAGGCTGGCAGCGTTGGCTGGCCGATCAGGTGCGCAGCGACTTGGTCACCCAGGCCGAAGCCTTGCTGGACGCCAACAAAGCCCCCACCGTGGGTGGCCGAAAAATGCAAGACAAGCTGCGCCAACTGCGCGACAGCTGGAAGCAAATTGACCAAGGCGGTTTGCCCAACCATGCGCTGTGGAAGCGCTTTGATGCGGCTTGTAACGAGGCCTATAAAACCGTGCTGGCCTGGCTTGAGCAGATGAAAAAGGAGTCTGCCGACCAGCGTGCCCACCGTGTGGCTTTGATGGACGAAGTCAAGGCCTGGACCGCAGAGAATGCCCAAAGCGAAGACTGGCGTGCCCAGTTGCGCGCCCTGCACCAATTTGCCGACCGTTGGCGCAATGCCGGACACCTGAGCGAGAAGGCTTTTGGCGAAATGCAGGGCCAGTGGAAAAGTATTTTCAAAGCCGCAGCCGCCCGCCTCGAAGCGGCACAAAAAGCCAGCATTGAGCGTCGCCAAGACCTGATCAACGAAGCGCGAGAAGTGGGTGCGGCACCGGCTTTGCGTGTGGACGCTGTCAAAGCCCTGCAGCAACGCTGGCAACTGGAAGCCCAGTCGGTGCCACTGGACCGCAAAACCGAACAAAAATTGTGGGAGGTGTTCCGTGCCCCGCTTGACGAAGCGTTCCAGCGCAAAGGCTCAGAGCGTCCACAGGCTGCAGGCCCCTTAAGCGTCCGCGACCGTGCGGTCATCGACGCCTCCAAAGCCCTGGACGCGGCCAATGCCAGCGGCGATGCGGCCAAGATTCGCGCCGCCATGACCGCGCTCGACGCTGCTTTGCGTGGTCAAGCTTTGCAGGCCCAAGCTGCCCAAGTGGCTCAGTCTGCCGCGCCTTCTGCTGCAAATCCAGTGGCTGCGCCCACGCCTGAAGCGTCGGCCGAGACCCCAGGTGATGAGGCTTCAGCAGCTATCGCCGCCGCAGAGGCTCCTTCGCATGAACAAGCCAGCGAGGCTGCATCAACGGCGTCAGAATCGGACAGCGCAACCCAAGAGCAGCCTGCTGCACCTGTTGTGGCCCCCAAGCCTGCCAAACCCGTAGTGGCCGTGCGTGGCGACGACCGACCCGGTCAAAAGCGTGCAGAGGCACCTGCTGGGCGCGATGGCCGACGTGATGGTCGCCCTGGCGAACGCGGCGCACGCCCCGGTGGTGACCGGGGCCCGGGTGCGGGCCGCTTTGGTGATCGCAGTGATGATCGTTTTGGTGATCGCGCACCCCGTGAAGACCGAGGTCCGCGTCTGGGCGATACGGCTTTCCGCGCCCAGCGCGAAGCCTTGGAGCGCGCTGAAATGTCGCTGCGCAAGTTGGCCGCGCAAGCCCACGGCGAGACCCTGGGCCGTGTCCTGACGGCCTGGCAGGAGCGCCAGGCCGAGGCCTTGCCCACGGTGCAAGAGCTGGGCAAAGGCGTCAACGCCACCACCCGTCAGGCCTGGGCACAAGCTGTGGGCGCCGAGCCCAAAACCCCGGCAGGCACAGCCTTGCTGCGCCTGGAGATGGCAGCCGATGTGCCGACGCCCGCTGACAAACTCAGCGAACGCCGCGCCTTGCAGTTGCAATTGCTGACCCAGCGCAACCAGCCCGGCCCGAGCGAAACTTGGGCTCAGGATGTGGCTCACGTTCTGTCCGGCCCCCACGAGGAAGCCACCGCCCGCCGCCTGCAAAACGTGCTGAAAAATTTGCTTCGAAGCTGACCACCCGGTGTGCCACTTCAGAAGGCACCGACCTCCGAGGAGCGATAGCACGACGCTCACGGATGCGCGACCTCTACTCGGTCGGGCCTTCACTGTTCGATTTTTCTGCGTGTTGTATGTCGGCTCATTCAAAGCCAAAGAGCACGTGTCCATCGACTGACCTGAAAGCGCCAACCTACAAAATGCTCCGAGTGGTGGGCGTCAGGTCTAAACGAGTGAAATCACCACCGCGTTGCATCCTGAACACCTGAGCCCGAACGGGTGCCTGATCCAGTGACCAGTCGCTCAGCACATGCCTTTGCCCAGAGCCCAGTGGGTGGTCGGCCGGCTGATGGGTGTGGCCATGCACCAGGCGATCGGCCCCGGCGACATGGCGCCAGTTCAAGGCCATGAGTGTGTCGGCATCGGCGTAGACCGAGCCCTTGTGCTTTTGGAGTTCACTTTGCGCACGCATAGCACGGGCCAGGGCCAGGCGCTCGTCCAGGGGTTTGGCCAAAAATTCGGTTTGCCAGTCGGCACTGCGAACCTGCTGGCGAAATACTTGGTAGGCGCGGTCGTCCAAGCAAAGGGCATCCCCATGGCTGAGCACAATGCGCTGATCGCCCCACTGCAACAGACAGGGGTCGCTCAAGGGGTGCACACCGCAATCGGACAAGAAGGCTGGCCCAACCAAGAAGTCCCGGTTGCCGGGCATGAAGGCCACATGCAAGCGCTGAGCGGTGTGGCGCAAGACCTGCGCGCAGCTTTGCAAAAAAGGGTCCGGCTCGGCGGCATCGTCCCCTACCCAGACTTCGAACAGGTCACCCAGAATCAGCACAGCATCGGCCGGTGTGGTGGCCATGTAGTTGCGCCAGGCTTCGAAAGTGGCAGGTTCTGTGGCCTGCAGGTGCAGGTCAGAGATCAGGTCCACGGTCTGCCATGCCGCTGGCGCTGTCAGCCGACCGAGGCTCGGGGCTGTGGTGCGCGGGTCAGCGGACACGGCTCAATCCATCACAGTGCGACGGCTTTTTCGATCACGACGTCCTCTTTGGGCACGTCACCGTGACCACCGCGGTTGCCGGTTTTCACGCCTTTGATCTGGTCGACCACTTCCGTGCCCTTGACCACTTTGCCAAACACGGCATAGCCCCAGCCTTGCATGGAGGGTGCGGTGTGGTTCAAAAAGTCGTTTTTGGCGACGTTGATGAAGAACTGCGACGAAGCGGAGTGGGGCGCCGAGGTGCGGGCCATGGCCACGGTGTACTCGTCGTTTTTCAGGCCATTGTTGGCTTCGTTTTCGATGGTGGCATCGGTGGGCTTTTGGCTCATGCCGGGCTCAAAACCGCCGCCCTGGACCATGAAGCCGGGGATCACGCGGTGAAAAATCGTGTTGTTGTAATGGCCCTTGTTCACATAGGCCAAGAAGTTCTCGGTCGACTTGGGGGCTTTTTCAGCGTCCAGTTCGAGGGTGATGACGCCGTAGCCGGTGATGTGCAGTTCGACTTGTGGGTTGCTCATGGTGTTACTTCAACAAGGTGATGGATTGGATGACAACCGGCGTGCGGGGAACATCGGTCGGGAAGGGGCCGCCTGCGCCCGTGGGCGTATTGCGGATTTTTTGGACCACATCCATGCCGGACGTGACTTTGCCAAAAACGGTGTAGCCGAACAGCTGTGGTGCATTCAGCAGTTGGGCGCGGGCCACGTTTTCGTAAACACTGCCTTGGTATTGAAATTTGGCGACCGGGTCACCATCGGGGATCGGGGTGGGGTCGAGAAAGGCGTTGTCCACGACGTTGATGAAAAACTGCGCGGTGGCTGATTGGGGGTCATTGGTGCGGGCCATGGCCAACGTGCCGGTGGTGTTTTTGACACCTGCGGCCAGGGATTGGCGTCCTTCATGCTGCACAGGAGGGCGGGTCTTTTTTTCTTTGTATTGGGCATCGAAGCCGCCGCCTTGCACCATGAAGCCCGCAATCACGCGGTGAAAAATCGTGCCCTCGTAGTGCTTGTCGGTCACGTACTGCAAGAAGTTCGCCACGGTTTTGGGGGCCTTGTCGGCATAAAGCTCGGCTTCGATGTCACCCATGGAGGTGCTGATCCGCACTTTTGGGGTGCTGGCGTTGGTGGGGACGCTGGCATTTTGTGCCTGTGCGCCCCAAGGGGCCAGCAAGCTCAGACTCAGTGCCAAGGCGGGCCAGAGGCGGTGGTGGTTCAAATGGGTCATGTATTTGGGCGGGAGTGGGGGGCTGTCGTGGTCAGGAGGGCATCAAGGGTGGGTCAAGGCGCGCACCATGCGCTCGTTTTCAGGGCGTTCGCATCACCTGTTCGGTGGCCAGTTGTTTGGTTTGCAATCGGGTTTGTGCTGGCACCACAATCCGGGCCCGCGCGAAAGCCTGGGCAGCCAGTGCCAAGTGCAAATCGCCCAGGTTCTCCAGGGCCAGCGCGTAGTCCGGCCGCGCCCTGAGGGCCGCTTGCAAGGCGACCAGCGCCTCGTCGTGACGGTTTTCGAGCACCAGCAAGGCGGCCAAGTTGTTGTGCGGTTCTGGCAATTCGGGGAAGGACTGGGTCAGGGTGCGCAGCGTGTCCATGGCCGCCTGGTTTTGGCCCAGGCCAGTCTGAATATGGCTTTGCAGCAGGCGCATTTGCGGGTCGATGGGGGCAGTTTTCAAATGGGCATCTGCCAAGGCCTGGGCTTGCGTCCATTGGCCGATTTGGACCAACGCATTGACATCGGTGTACACGTCGGCCCGAACGCCCAGACTGCAAGTCCAGAGGGTGCAAAAAGCCATCGAACTGAGCCAGTTTCGCATGTGTGCCCAAAGAAAGAGGGGGGTGGAAAAAGACACTACCGAGCCGCCGGGTTTGGCGCAGGCCGACTTAAAAAGAGCACCGCAGGCCTTGGCTCGGGGATATACTGAGCGACCATTGTAGCGGAGCCCCTTGCGGTTTTTCGTGTGCCCCAAGGTGCCGCCAGCCCCGTGAGCGCTGGTTTTTTTTGGGCCGTTTTGCCGCCGTTGACTGAGCCGCCGGCCCCGGGTGCGCAGCACCCCAAGCGGCTTTTTTTGACCGCCATTTTTTTCAATTTGACATGAGTTTGCGCATTTTCAACACGCTCAGCCGTGCTGTTTCCGATTTTTCACCGGCCGAGCCCGGCCATGTGCGCATGTACGTTTGCGGCATGACCGTGTACGACCTTTGCCACTTGGGCCATGCCCGCTCGATGATCGCGTTCGATGTGGTGCAGCGCTGGCTCAAAGCCAGTGGCTACCAGGTCACGTATGTGCGCAACGTGACCGATATTGACGACAAGATCATCAAACGTGCTCTGGAAAACGGCGAAACCATCCGTGGCTTGACCGACCGCATGATCGACGCACTGCACCAGGACGCCGATGCGCTGGGCATTGAGCGCCCCCAACATGAGCCCCGAGCGACTGACTACGTGCCCCAGATGCTGAGCATGATCGGCACTCTGGAGCAAAAAGGCTTGGCTTACCGGGCGAGCAACGGCGACGTGAACTATTCGGTGCGCAAGTTTGTGGGTTATGGCAAGTTGTCGGGCAAGTCGCTTGACGAATTGAATGCGGGCGAGCGTGTGGCCGTGGAGACGGACAAGCAAGACCCGTTAGACTTTGTGCTTTGGAAAAGCGCCAAGCCCACTGAGCCCGAAGACGTGAAATGGACCAGCCCCTTTGGAACGGGCCGCCCCGGCTGGCACATCGAGTGCTCGGCCATGGCTTGCGAGCTGCTGGGCCAGACGTTTGATATCCACGGCGGCGGGGCTGACCTGCAGTTTCCGCACCATGAAAACGAAATCGCCCAAAGCGAAGGCGCCAACGGCCAGCCCTTGGCGCGCTGTTGGATGCACAACGGCTTCATCAATGTGGACAACGAAAAGATGTCCAAGAGCCTGGGCAACTTCTTCACCATCCGTGATGTGCTCAAAGAATTCGACGCAGAGACGGTGCGCTTTTTCATCGTCCGCAGCCACTACCGCAGCTCGCTCAACTACAGCGATGTGCACCTGAACGATGCCAAGGGCGCCTTGAAGCGCTTGTACACCGCGCTGCAAGCTGTGCCGCCAGTCCAAGTCTCCATCGACTGGACCGATCCCTTGCCGGCACGCTTCAAGGCGGCCATGGACGAAGACTTTGGCACGCCCGAGGCGGTGGCGGTGCTGTTTGAATTGGCCAGCGAAGTCAACCGCAGCGGCTCGGCTGAGCGCTCTGGCTTGCTCAAAGCCCTGGGCCGCTTGCTGGGCTTGCTGCAAACCGACCCAACGTTTTACCTGCAAGCGGGCGCAGGGCTGGATGGAGCGGCCATTCAGGTCCAGATTCAGGCTCGGGCAGACGCCAAAAAGGCCAAGAACTTTGCCGAAGCCGACCGCATCCGCAAAGATTTGCTCTCGCAAGGCATCGTGCTCAAAGACTCGGCCTCGGGCACCACCTGGGAGGCGGCGCAGTGACGCTCAACCCCAGCCTGGCGGTGATTCCTGTCACGCCCGACTATTGGGCCGAGGCATGCGCGCACTTGGCCAAAAAAGACCGGGTCATGAAAAAGCTCATCCCCCAATTCGGCGATGCCATTTTGGAGACCCGGGGCGATGCTTTTGTGACCTTGGCGCGTTCCATCGTGGGCCAGCAAATTTCGGTCAAGGCCGCACAATCGGTGTGGGACAGGTTTTCCGCCCTGTCCAAACGGCTCACACCTGCCGCGGTGCTAAAACTCAAAGTGGACGACATGCGCGCGGCTGGATTGTCGGCCCGAAAGGTGGAGTACCTGGTCGATCTGGCGGTGCACTTCAGCTCGGGCACAGTGCACGTTAAGTCCTGGCAAGACATGGACGATGAGGCCATCATCGATGAGCTGGTGGCGATTCGCGGCATTGGTCGTTGGACGGCCGAAATGTTCCTGATCTTTCACCTGCTGCGGCCCAATGTTCTGCCACTCGACGATGTGGGCCTGATCAACGGCATCAGCCGCAACTATTTTTCGGGCGAGCCCGTCAGCCGCAGCGACGCCCGCGAGGTCGCTCAGGGCTGGAGCCCGTATTCGACCGTGGCAACTTGGTATATTTGGCGCTCGCTGGACCCCGTGCCGGTGGCGTATTGAGGGGCTGGACATCACGTCCATTTGGAAACCGAACAGAGGAGTCAAACTTGGCCAAAAAAACATTTCTCGACTTTGAGCAACCAGTTGCCGAACTCGAAGCCAAGATCGAAGAGTTGCGCTATGTGCAGACTGAATCGGCGGTGGACATCACCCTCGAAATCGACCAGCTGAGCAAAAAAAGCCAGCAACTGACCAAAGACATCTACAGCGACCTGAGCCCCTGGCAGGTCACCAAAATCTCGCGCCACCCTGAGCGGCCCTACACGCTGGATTACATCCACGGCATCTTCACCGAATTTGTCGAGATGCACGGCGACCGCCATTTTGCCGACGACTTGTCAATTGTGGGCGGTTTGGCCCGCTTCAATGGGCATGCCTGCATGGTGCTGGGCCAGCAAAAAGGGCGTGACACCAAAGAGCGTACGCTGCGCAACTTTGGCATGAGCAAACCCGAGGGCTACCGCAAAGCCCTGCGCCTCATGAAGACCGCAGAAAAGTTCAAACTGCCCGTGTTCACTTTTGTGGACACACCCGGCGCTTACCCCGGCATCGATGCCGAAGAACGCGGCCAGTCTGAAGCCATTGGCCGCAACATCTTTGAGATGGCCCAGTTGGAGGTCCCCATCATCACCACCATCATCGGGGAAGGCGGCTCAGGCGGCGCTTTGGCCATTTCGGTGGCCGACCAGGTGCTCATGCTGCAGTACTCGGTTTATTCCGTCATCAGTCCAGAAGGCTGCGCCTCCATCTTGTGGAAGACCAGCGAAAAGGCCGAAGTGGCTGCTGACGCTTTGGGCATCACCGCCCACCGCCTCAAAGCCCTGGGTCTGGTGGACAAAATCGTCAACGAGCCTGTGGGCGGTGCCCACCGTGACACCGATCAAATGGTGTCCTTCCTCAAGCGCGCCCTAGGCGATGCCTGGCGTCAGGTGGTCGACCTCAAGCCCAAAGAACTGCTTGAGCGGCGTTATGAGCGCTTGAACAGCTACGGCCGCTTCACCGACACCAAAGCGGGCAAATAAGCCGGCTGTGAAACCCGCTGCGCAGCCCCAGGCTTTCCCCATGGCGGCGCACAGGGCACCCTCTCCCGAACAGGTCCTGGCTGGTTTCAGCCCAGCTCTTCCTTTTGCCGTCGCTTTAAGTGGCGGGGCCGACTCCACCGCGCTGCTGTTGGCCTGTGCCCGTCGCTGGCCAGGGCAGGTGATGGCTGTGCACATCCACCACGGCCTGCAGCCCGCTGCCGATGCTTTCGAGGCGCATTGCCAAGCACTGTGTCTGGCTTTGGGGGTGCAGCTGGCCGTGCGCCGGGTGCAGGCGGGCCACGTACCGGGCCAAAGCCCAGAAGACGCAGCTCGCCAAGCCCGTTATGCCGCGCTGGCCGAAGCCGTGCAAGTCGAATGGCCTGAGGTGCGTGATGTGGCCCTGGCCCAGCATGCGGACGACCAGATCGAAACCTTGCTGTTGGCCTTGTCGCGTGGCGCAGGCCTGCCCGGCTTGGCCAGCATGCCCGCACACTGGCACAGACAGGGCCTGGCCTGGCACCGCCCGTGGTTGAGCGTGCCTGGTACCGCATTGCGCGAATGGTTGCAAAGCCAAGGCCAAAGCTGGGTGGAAGACCCCAGCAATACCGACGAGAAATTCACCCGCAACCGCATACGCGCCCGGGTTTTGCCCGCGCTCGCCGAGGCCTTGCCTGTTTTTCGTGAAACCTTTGCACGCAGCGCCGCCCATGCCGCGCAGGCGCAAGAGGTTTTGAATGAAGTGGCGGCGCAAGATTTGGCGCAAGTGGGCGTGCCCCCGCGCATCCAGGCCCTGCAGCAACTCAGCCGCGCTCGCCAGGCGCTGGTGTTGCGCCACTGGCTGAGACAGTACTACGCGACCACGCCCAGTACCGCTCAGCTGCATGAGTTGCTGGACCAGGTGGTGGCCTGCATCACCCGGGGGCACAAGCTGCACCTGAAAGTGGGGCAGGGCTTTGTTGAGCGTGACGGAGTCGGATTGATTTTTTTGAGCCCCTGAGGCAACCGGCAAACGAGCGGGGGCGTGCATGCGGACAAATGCGTTTGGGCAAGCCTTGCCGCTGGGCCAGTCGGGTCATCTTCGCGTCAGCCCGGTTGCTACAATTGACGGGTTTTGCTGGAAGCTCAACCCTCTTTTGAACGCCGGGTGTGCAGCGTCCGAATGCATTGCAGCGCCGCATCCGATTTTTTCTTTTACCCAAACTACACATGGCTTTGATCGTTCACAAATACGGCGGCACCTCGATGGGATCGACCGAGCGCATCCGCAATGTCGCCAAGCGCGTGGCCAAATGGGCGCGCGCTGGCCACCAGATCGTGGTGGTGCCCAGCGCCATGAGCGGCGAGACCAATCGTTTGCTGGGCCTTGCCAAAGAGCTGGCCCCCGCCAAGCCCGACACCACTTACAGCCGCGAACTCGACATGCTGGCCTCGACAGGCGAGCAGGCCTCCTCTGCGCTGCTGGCCATTGCGTTGCAATCTGAGGGCCAGCCCTCAGTCAGCTATGCGGGTTGGCAAGTGGCCATCAAGACCAACGATGCTTTCACCAAAGCCCGCATCCAGTCAATCGATGACCAAAAAGTCATGGCCGATCTGAATGCCGGCAAGGTGGTCATCATCACTGGTTTTCAAGGTGTGGACGACAACGGCAACATCACCACACTCGGCCGTGGCGGCTCAGACACCTCGGCCGTGGCCGTGGCTGCAGCCCTCAATGCCGATGAATGCCTGATCTACACCGATGTGGACGGCGTTTACACCACCGACCCACGCGTGGTGCCAGAAGCGCGACGCCTGAATACCGTGAGCTTTGAAGAAATGCTGGAGATGGCATCTCTCGGCTCCAAAGTTTTGCAAATCCGCTCGGTCGAATTTGCGGGCAAATACAAAGTGCCCATGCGTGTGCTCTCGAGCTTCACGCCTTGGGACATTGACATCAACGAAGAAGCCGCATCCGGCACCCTGATCACTTTTGAGGAAGACGAACAAATGGAACAAGCCGTCGTTTCCGGCATCGCATTCAACCGCGACGAAGCCAAAATCTCCGTGTTGGGCGTGCCCGACAAGCCCGGCATTGCCTACCAAATCCTGGGCGCTGTGGCCGATGCCAACATCGAAGTCGATGTGATCATCCAGAACCTGAGCAAAGACGGCAAGACCGACTTCAGCTTCACCGTGCACCGCAACGACTACGCCAAGACCATCGACCTGCTCAAGGAAAAAGTGCTGCCCTCATTGGGTGCAGCCGAAGTGTTGGGTGACGCCAAGATCTGCAAAGTGTCCATCGTCGGCATCGGCATGCGCAGCCATGTCGGTGTGGCCAGCAAGATGTTCCGCAGCTTGAGCGAAGAGGGCATCAACATCCAGATGATCTCGACTTCCGAAATCAAGACCTCGGTTGTGATTGACGAAAAATACATGGAACTGGCTGTGCGCGCCCTGCACAAAGCCTTCGATCTGGACCAAGCCTGAGCTATAATTTCAACCACTGGAAACGTGACCGAGTGGCCGAAGGTGCTCCCCTGCTAAGGGAGTATGGGGTGTAGAGCCTCATCGAGGGTTCGAATCCCTCCGTTTCCGCCAAGACCAAACCCTAAGTGATTGA
>JAIXOZ010000073.1 GCA_027486495.1 Comamonadaceae bacterium
GATCATTTGATCGAGACGGTTGCGAAAGAAATCGGCGGTGATGGACATATGGGCCTCAAGAACTCCCAGAAAACAGGCTCCATTGAATATCAATATGGGAGTTTTGAACATTGGGAATGACCCTGAAAGCTAGCATTCATGCGGGTTTCAGGGGTTTATCAGGGACGACTATATAAGATTTTTTATTGTCCTTGTGCAGGCTGGTATTCCCGAATCCTGTCCAGCACATCTTGCATCGACTGACGCGCTACGGCCATGTCGTAGTCAGTTTGCAGGCCCATCCAAAATTCGGCGCTGTTGCTAAAAAACTTGGCTAAGCGCAAGGCGGTGTCCACGGTGATGGCGCGTTTTTCTCGCACGATGTCGTTGATGCGCGGGGCGGGTACTTGCAACGCCATTGAGAGCGCATGCGCCGTGAGTTGGTAGGGCGTTAAAAACTCTTCACGCAGCACTTCGCCTGGATGAATGGGGCGCATGCCGTTGACGGGCACGAGATAGGCTGGGGTGGCTTCTTCAACTTTCATGGCAATTCCTTTCAGTGGTAGTCCACGATCTCGACATCCAACACATGGCCGTTTTCAAATCGAAAGCAAATGCGCCACTGGTCGTTGATGCGGATGCTGAATTGACCACTGCGGTAGCCTTTGAGCGCTTCGAGCCGGTTGTTCGGGGGTATTCTCAAGTCGTCTAGTCGAACCGATCGGTGCAACATGGCCAGTTTGCGTTCGGCCACTGAGCGAAAGTTGACGAACCTGGCAACTGTTTGCCCTGCAAACAATGCATGGGTGTCTTTGCATCGAAACGACTCAATCATGCCGTGCATCGTATAACGACTGCCGTTAAACGTCAAGAGTGGTGCTGATCCATTTGGGCGTTCTTGTATCAACTCGAATAGCCATGGTTTGGTACATTCATGGCCATGTACCTCCCCCCACAATTCAACCACCCCCAGCACGCTGCGGCCATCATGCGCGAACACCCGTTTGCCAGCTTGGTGTCCACTGACGCTGACGGTTTTCCGTTTGTCACGCATTTGCCGCTCAAGCTGATCGAAGAGGGCGGCCAGCCGGTCGCGCTGTTGGGGCACTGTGCCCGGGGCAATCCGCATGCGGGCTACCTTCAAGCGCGCCCCCAGGCGCTGGTGACCTTCATGGGGCCGCAGTCCTACATGTCGCCCGCTGTGTACCCCGATTTGCAGCGCGTGCCGACCTGGACTTATCTGGCGGTGCATGCCCGTGTAGAGGCCCGCATGCTGGACGGCAATGAGGCCAAAGACGCCATGCTCAAGCAGATGATTGCCGACCATGAACCTGCCTACGCCGATCAGTGGCGGGCGCTGCCCGAGAGCTATGCCCACGGCATGCTGAACGGCATTGTGGCGTTTGAATTGAAGATTCTCGACCTGAAAACCAAGGTCAAGATCAACCAGCACCGCCCCGAATCGCACGCCGCCATGCACGCTGCCTATGCCCGAGGCGGCGAACAAGAGCAAGCCCTGGCGCAATGGATGCAGCGTTTGGGCATGGTGGCTTGACCGTGGACACACCCAGCCAAGACGCCCACTGGATGGGCCTGGCCCTGGAGCAGGCCCGCCAGGCTGCCGCAGCGGGCGAGGTGCCTGTGGGCGCGGTGGTCGTCAAGGATGGCCAGGTGATCGCCACAGGCCGCAACGCCCCGATTGCCAGCCACGACCCGACGGCGCATGCCGAAGTGGTGGCGCTGCGCAAAGCGGCCCATCTGTTGGGCAATTACCGGCTCGACGGCTGCACGCTGTACGTGACACTGGAGCCCTGCGCCATGTGCAGCGGGGCCATGCTGCATGCCCGCGTGGACCGCGTGGTGTTTGGCGCCGCTGACCCGCGCACCGGGGTTGCGGGTTCGGTCCTCAACCTGTTTGAGCACACACAGCTGAACCACCAAACCCAAGTCACGGGCGGTGTGCTGGCCGATGAATGCGGTCAGCTGCTCAAAGACTTTTTCAGGCCCAAGCGAATGAACACACAACCCCTCAGAGAAGACGCCTTGCGCACGCCCGATGCCGCGTTTGCAGCTTTGCCTGACTACCCCTGGCAGCCGCAATACGTGAACGACCTGCCCAGCATCGCTGGGCTGCGCATGCATTACCTGGACGAGGGCGATGCGAACGCGCCCTTGACCTGGTTGTGTCTGCACGGCAACCCGGCCTGGAGTTATCTGTACCGCAAGATGATTCCGGTTTGGCTGGCGGCAGGGCATCGGGTGGTGGCCCCGGACCTGATCGGCTTTGGCAAGAGCGACAAACCCAAAAAGGACAGTTTTCACCAGTTTGAAACCCATCGCCAGTCCTTGCTCGATTTGATCGAGCGGCTCGACCTGCCGCGCGTGGTGCTGGTGGTGCAGGACTGGGGCGGCATTTTGGGGCTGACTTTGCCCATGGCCGCGCCCGAGCGTTACAAGGGTCTGCTGGTCATGAACACAACGCTGGCCACTGGCGAGGTCCCTTTGAGCGATGGCTTTCTGGCTTGGCGAGATTGGTGCCAAAGCCAGCCGCTGTTCGATGTGGGCAAGTTGTTCAAACGCGGTAACCCCGGCATGTCGCCGCAAGAGACGGCCGCCTACAACGCACCGTTCCCTGACAAAGGCTTTCGCGCAGCACTCAGAGCCTTTCCGCCCATGGTGCCGGAGTTTGCCGATTCGCCCGGTGCGGCCATCTCGCGGCAAGCGCGTGACTTTTGGCGCAAGGAGTGGCAAGGCCAGAGTTTCATGGCCATTGGTCAGCAAGACCCGGTGCTGGGCGAGCCCGTCATGCGCCATTTGCAAAGCCAGATTTTGGGCTGTCACGAGCCGATGCTCCTGCCCGATGCGGGCCATTTTGTGCAGGAGCAGGGCAGGGCGATTGCCGAGGCGGCTGTGCGACACTTCCAGCCCTGATTCGTTCACTCTCCAAGGGCAGCCGAGCCAGGCCAGATCGTCATATCAGCCTCAACCTCTCAAAAAAACATGGCCCACATTTACATTTTTTCCCCCTCCAGCGCGGTGCGCGACAAAGCCGCTTTTCGCCGGGGCGTGAAGCGCCTGAAAGCCCAAGGGCATCAGGTCGAGGTTGATGAAGCCGCGTTGGCCAGCCACATGCGCTTTGCAGGAGATGACGACACCCGCATTGCCGCCATCACCCGCGCAGCAGCGAGCGAGGCCAATGTGGCGCTGATCTCGCGCGGTGGCTACGGCCTCACACGCATCTTGTCCGCCTTGCCCTATAAGCAGATCGCCAAAGCGATTGATGGCGGTATGCAGTTTGTAGGTCTAAGTGACTTCACGGCATTCAACCAAGCGGTGTACGCCAAAACAGGCCGCATCAGCTGGCAAGGCCCGGCATTGGGCGAAGACTTTGGCTCCGAACAGGAGCCCGACGACATCATGCAGGCCTGCTTTGACGACTTGCTTTTGGAGCAGGGTGAGGGCACGGGTTGGCAACTGCCCAAGGCTGAAGCTGAGCGCCCCGTGCTAGTGAAAAATGCGCCCCTGTGGGGTGGCAACCTGACGGTGCTGAATTCGCTGCTGGGCACGCCGTACTTCCCCCATGTCAAAGGTGGCGTGCTCTTTTTGGAAGATGTGGGTGAGCATCCTTACCGCATTGAACGCATGCTCACGCAGCTGCTGCACGCGGGCGTCTTGGCCGAGCAAAAAGCAGTACTGGTCGGCCAATTCAGCAAGTACAAGCTGGTGCCCACGCACGACAAAGGCTTCAAGCTGGCCACGGTGGTCGAGTGGCTGCGGGGCCAGATCAAGGCGCCTGTGCTCACCGGTTTGCCCTTTGGTCACGTCGAGACCAAGGTCTTGCTGCCAGTGGGTGCCAAGGTCGACCTTGTCACCGAAGGGCGTGACGCGCTGATGGTTTGGGGTCATATTTGATTCCCTGAAAAAACAATCCAACAAAAACAAAGGTGACGATCATGAAGTGGCTCGGACGATTGAGTTTGTTAGCGGTGGTCGCCGTTTTGCTCGCAGGTGGTGTTTTGGCTGTACAGATGCTGCGCAGCTTGCCCCGGCTCGATGGCACGCTGCAACTGCCCGGTCTGGATAAGCCGGTCAGCATCGGTCGCGATGCATCTGATGTGACGCACATCCATGCCGCATCAGCTTTGGACGCTTGGCGCGCCATGGGTTTTGTGCATGCGCAAGAACGCGGCTGGCAACTGGAGTTCAACCGCCGCGTCATGCGTGGCGAGTTGTCCGAGATCCTGGGTTCCGCCACCTTGGACACTGACAAACTGATGCGCACCTTGGGCATCATTGCCGTGGCGCGTGAGCAACTGAAAAACCTTTCGCCTCTGGCCCAAGCATCCTTGATGGCTTACAGCGAAGGCATTCAGGCTGCTTGGCGCACTGGTGCGGTTCGGCCATCGCCCGAGTTTCAAATTTTGGGCACGCACGCTGGTGGCAAATCTGGATTGGCGTGGTCACCGGAAGACAGCGTGGGTTGGGCGCTGATGATGGCGCTTGATCTTGGGGGCAATTGGGGGCAGGAGTTTGCCCGCTTGACTTCTTCCAAGGTCTTGAACAACGCGCAATTGTGGCAACTGATGCCGCCATACCCCGGCGAGCAAGCCGCGACATCGGTGGATTTGCCGGCGCTTTATGCACAACTGGGGGTCTATGCTTCGGCCAAGACGAGCGCACAAGCAGGACCTGCTGAACCCAGCCAAATGACTGGTCAAGGCAACCAGCTTGCCCAATGGTCCGCCGAATGGGTGCGCGACATGGGCATACTCGACGGCAAAGGTAGCAACAACTGGGTGGTTCCCGGCAGCCACACCGAGAGTGGCCATCCTTTGCTGGCCAATGACCCGCATTTGGCACTCAGCTCCCCGGCCATTTGGTACTTTGCCCGATTGCAAGCGCCTGCAACGGTTTGGCAAGGACAGTCCTTGCCTGCACTGGATGTGATGGGAGCCACCTTGCCCGGCTTGCCCTTTGTGGTGCTTGGTCGAACCCGGGGTGTGGCCTGGGGCTTTACCAACACCGGGCCCGATGTGCAAGACCTGTATTTGGAGCAACTCGATGCATCGCGGCCTGGCCAATACAGAACGCCCGAGGGTTGGGCCAGCTTTGAATCACGCCAAGAAACGATTCGCGTCAAAGGGCAGGGCGATGTGAGCTTGACCGTGCGCAACACCCGGCATGGACCCGTCATCAGCGATGTGCAGTCGCAGTACACCGGCTTGCTCAATACGGACGCCTATGCACTCAGCTTGCGCTGGTCGGCCCTCTCGCCCGACAACCTCACCATCGATGCCGGCATGCAGGCCAACTGGTCACAAACTGTGGCACAGTTGGAGCAAGCTTTTGCTGGACACCATGCGCCCATGCAAAGCGTGGTGATGGCCGACACGCAAGGGGAGGTGGCTTTCAGGGCCATCGGCAAAGTGCCTGTTCGTGGGCCAGAAAACGACATTCGCGGCGTCGCACCCGCACCCGGTTGGTTGGCGCAATACGACTGGCAGGGTTGGATTGCTTACGCTGAGAATCCGGCTTTGAACACCGAGCAAATCAAGACCAAGGGCTGGCACGCCACAGCCAATCAGAACATCTTGCCCGCGGTCTATCCGCACTTTCTCGGCGCAGACTGGACCACGCCAGAGCGCTTTGACCGCATTGAGCAACTGATGGCCGCCAATCCCAAACACAGCCTGCAAAGCATGCAAGCTGTGCAAAACGATGTGCTGTCTTTGGGGGCCAAATCCTTGCTTCCCTATGCCTTGAAAGTACAAGCCACGCACGCTTTGGGTGAGCAGGCAAATAAGTTGCTGGCTGAGTTTGACGGGCAGATGCACACGCACAGCGCAGCTGCCTTGGTATTGAACGTCTGGGCTGACGAGGTCACCCGCGCGGTTTTGTTGCCGCGATTGGGGGCCGAGCGTTTTCAGGGGCTTTATGGCAAGCGCCATTTCAGAGCAGCTTTGCAGGGCATTTTGGCGCGTGACGACAAGTTCTGGTGTGGCGATGCCGGATGCGCACCCGTGGCCAACGCAGCCATGGACCGTACTTTGATCCGAATTGCTTCGAAACTCGGCCGCGATTCGAGCTCTTGGCGTTGGGGCGCCTGGCATCCGGCCATCAGCAGCCACAAGCCATTTGGCAAAGTGCCAGGCTTGAACTCCCTCTTTGATGTGCGCGTTGAGAGCGCAGGAGATCTGTTCACTGTGAACGTTGGCCAGTATTGGGCCAATGACAAAACCGAACCCTTTGCCAACCGCCACGCGGCATCTCTGAGAGCCGTGTACGACTTGAGCCCGGCAGGTGATTCCCGTTTTATTTATCAGACCGGACAAAGCGGCCATGTGTTTTCACCACGCAGTCGCGACATGTTACAAGCCTGGTCACAAGGTCAGTACCGCGCTTTGAATTGGCCTACAACACAGTACCAGCACGAGCTTCGTTTGTTACCTTGAACGAACAAAGGGGCCAAATCGATATCTTTGCCCCTGGATTGAGACTGATTGAACTGACACCATCTTTTTGACTTAACATAATATACATCGTATGTAATTATTGGCAGGACATAACTCAATGGACAGCCTTCAGTGACCGGTCACAAAGGTAAATTTGATACGGATTTGAAGGTAAATCTGATGCTACTCATCAATTGCAAGTAAATTTGATACAGAGAGCCTCGCGTCTTGCTGCCGGAATCGAAATTCATTTTTTTGCCTTCCCCAAAGGAGGAATGCTCTTCTTTGCCACCGATTTGGATTTCTTAGGCAGCACATCGTTGAGGCGCGCAAGATAGCCAGATGCACGCTCGGATAGCAGTGTGTTTTGTATGCTGAGCTCGTGAAGTTGCTTGCTCAGATTGTCCGCCAGCTCCTGAGCCTCATTTTTTTGTTGTGTCTGCTTCCTTCTTTCAAGCTCTAGCTCGGCCTGTAATTTTTTAACCTGTTGGCGCTCGCGATCCATTTCAGTCATCAATCTTCGTTCTGAAGACGCAAACTGTGACTGTAACGCCTGGATTTCTGCACTGTGAGCCCGCAACTGATCATCGTGACGGCGACGCTCCTGATTGCCTTCTGATACCTGCTGCTGAAGGGCCCGCCGCGATGATGTGAGTTCCTCATCCTTCTTGTTCACAAGCATTTGAAGCTTGTTAGCCTGATCCTGAGATTCGGCCAGCCTGACCTGTAGCGCATCAAGGGCTTGCTTGAGTTCGGAGGCTTGCCGGGTGAACGCTCCACGCTCAGCTTCAATTTCATCAAGCGCCGTAGTCATTTTCTGTTCTTGCTGACTTGCTGTGTGCGCGAAATCCGCTTTTGACGCTTCAAAAGTACTGTTTGCCTCCTGCAAAGCGCTTTTCCAAAGGGTGTTCATGGCTATTTGCACAGCGGCTGGAAGATCGCTTGTTTTCTCGTATTTACCCGTTGGTCCTCCCAAACGTTCTCCCAATGAAGAAAACCAGACATCTAGCATCGGGCCCACAGTGTTGGGCGATCCACGGCCCAATTTCATGCGAACACGTTCGATGGTGGGTTTGAGTTGCTCATTGAGCAATTCGTCGGCTGCGCCGTTGACATCGGCTTGCTGGACACCCCTTGGACTTTTCACTTGCATCGCCCTGCTCCTTGCTGTAAATTTACCTACGATAAGAGATATTTATCGTGATTTATAGTGTTAAAAGATAAATAATATTACATGCTATGTGTGATTTCATCAATAAATTAAGCCACTCATGAACTTGCGCCTGCCCACGCTCAAAAATACACCCGCACTGGAGCCAGAGGCCCTGAGCGAAGTAACGCAACGCGCCGTCGAAGATCTGCTGCGCGAAGGTGAATCGAAAAACACCCTCATCAGCTACCGCAGTGCCTTACGCTACTGGGCCGCATGGTTTGGCGCACGCTACGGCCGACAAATTCAACTGCCCGTGCCCACCGCCTGTGTGCTCCAGTTTGTCGTCGACCACGCAGATCGAACCACCGACAAAGGCCTGGCGCACGAGCTGCCCATCGAGATCGATCAAGCCCTGGTGAAATCTGGCTTCAAAGGCAAACTCGGCGCACTCGCTCACAACACCCTGATTCACAGAATTGCGGTCCTGTCCAAAGCCCACCAAATTGGCGAGTTCAAAAACCCTTGCCACGACCCCAAAGTGCGCGAGCTTCTCTCCCGCACCCGCAAGGCCTACGCCAAACGCGGCGCCCTGCCCCAGAAAAAAGACGCCATCACCAAAGAGCCCCTTCAAGCCATCCTGCAAACGTGCGATGACACGATCATCGGCATCCGAGACAAAGCGTTGCTCTTGTTCGCGTGGTCCAGTGGCGGACGAAGACGATCCGAGGTGGCCAGCGCAGACATGCAATTTCTAAAACGCACCGGCCCCGATGCTTATCTCTACAACTTGTCGTTCTCAAAAACAAACCAGGCAGGTGTTGAGCGCGCAGAAAACCACAAACCCATCTTCGGGCTCGCAGCGCAAGCCCTCACGGCTTGGCTCTCTGCTAGCCACATCACGAGTGGTGCCATCTTTCGAAGAGTGCGCAAAGGCGGTCACATTGGTGAAGCGCTCTCCCCTGCTGCAGTCAAAGACATCGTAAAAAAGAGATGTCTGCTCGCTGGCATTGACGGCGACTATGCTGCCCACTCCCTGCGCTCAGGGTTCGTGACTGAGGCGGGACTCCAAAATGTTCCTCTGGCAGAAACTATGGCAATGACGGGACATCAAAGCGTCTCAACTGTATTAGGATATTTTCAGATCACACAAGCGACTAAGGCAGCAGACCTTTTGAAAGATACGCGGATTGATGTTTGATGCTTTCAAAATGGCGTGGCCACTTTTAGACGATGAAAAAAACTACAAGGCAAATGCAGAAAGAATGAATCTGTCGCAAAAGTGGGATTCCGCATTCGAAATTGGTGGTGTACGGCAAAAACGTAACACCCCGCCAAGAGTTGGCCTTAGCGGGGTATTGAGCTCACAACGGCATCAACGAGATCCATCTGCAGCAAAAACTATTGGCTGCGTCATTGAGCTGAGCCTTCACCAATCCGAATCACATCGTCAAAGCAACGATTTGTCTTTGATCAAACGAGAACGAAGAGCATGAGGCTTGACTTGTTCATCTGTATCGTTGGTCCAGGCGTGGGAGGAACTGCCCCAAATCCAATCCGTTCCAGTGATACCGAGCAATCGAACTTCTCCCTTTGCACCTGTTATTGTTCGATCAAACGTCTTGCCATTAACACTGAAGGTGAGTTTATGAGTGCCCTCTTTTAATCGCAGACGGATCATTGAGTTGGGAACCGTCTCCATCGCGGCACCACCATCAACGGAGACATCCAATGGATGATGTCCTTCGCGCCAATATCGCACGACATAAACGGTCAGTGCGTCTGGCGCAGAGGTGAACGACTTTGCTTCTTCGTCGTTGGCAAGACTAGGTGCCACATCTTTCGTGCAAATGGCATTTGTTCCGCGGTCTGTGTGGCAATACGGTTTCTCAGCCAGTCGATCCACCGGAGTTGCACAGCCACTGATCCCGAGGACACAAGCTGAGATCACGAGTGTTTTTGTAATCCAATTTATTGTCATATTTTTCCTAATTAAATGAAATACGCCTAGCTAAGGCAAGTGACTTGCCGATGTCTCACTTCAATACAAAACGCGCCGATGCGGTTTTGCCTGCTGAATTGACTTGGGCAACAACCTTCGTCCCGGGGGTTATCTTGAAACTGCCTTTGGCTTCAAGCTTGTCCCCAATCGGTTTCAACTCGACTTCTTGCTTATCTGCTCCAGAAAGCAGTGTGATCTTGGCGGTCGCTTTGCTGACATCAACAGCCTTGCCATGATCACGTAAGTACAACTGCAGGACATCGGGTTTTGCAACCAACTCGTAGTCAACATCTTTGACTGTGGTCAGAACACCCCCCTGCATGGGCTTGTGATCGCCATCATGGGGTCCTGCCCATGCGAGTCCGCTTAGAACGAGCGACGAGGTAATCAACAAAGAATGTAGTTTCATGAAATTTCCTTTTTGAATTGAAGTTTGAGCTACGGGTGAACGGTCAGAACGCTTCAGCGTTCTTGTCTTGTAAGAGAGCCTCGGTAGGTTTGCGACCAAAAAGCCAAAACATGGCGGGCGTGAGAAATGTGTCAAGCAACGTTGAGCTGATCAAGCCAGAGAAGATCACCACAGCAACGGGATGCAAGATTTCGGTGCCTGGACGCTCGGCCTCGAAGAGCAGAGGTGCCAGTGCAAAAGCCGTCACCAAGGCGGTCATCAGAACGGGGCTCAATCGCTCCAGAGATCCGCGCATGATCATTTGCGTGTTGAAAGACTCTCCTTCAAAGCGCATGAGGTTGATGTAGTGGCTCACCTTCAAGATGCCGTTGCGCACTGAAATTCCAGCCAAGGTGATGAAGCCGATCAGGGCAGCCACCGATAAAGGCTGACCTGAGAGCCAAAGACCCAATACAGCACCTACGAGTGCAAGGGGAATATTCACCATAATCAGAGCCGACAAGACAGTTGATTTGTAGCGGCTATAGAGCACTACAAACATCAAAACCACAGAGACCACGGAGAGCAAAGAAATCAGGCGCGATGCCTCCTCTTGTGCCTGGAACTGTCCTCCAAGGGTGATGAAATACCCCTCGGGAAGCCGAGAGTCCGCAGTGACTTTTCGAATGTCTGCCACGACTTCTGACAGCGGGCGGCCAGAAGCATTGGCAGAAATCACGATGCGTCTTTTGCCATTGTCCCGACTGATCTGGTTTGGCCCATCTGCGTCTTCAATCGTGGCGATCTTGGACAAAGGCACTCTACCCAAAGGTGTTTCGATCAACATCTGGCCTAGGCCTTCAAGAGAACGAGCAGACTCAGGCAAACGCACGACGAGCGCAAAGCGGCGACCTTCCTCCATGATCTGAGTAACACGTTCGCCTTCGGCCAATGCTTGCAATGTCGAGAGCACTTGTGCGCCTGACAAGCCGTATTGAGCGACTGCAGCGTAGTCCAAACGCACTTTGATTTGGGGTGCAAGAACTTGTTTTTCGATTTGCAAGTCTGCAATTCCCTCGATCTCGGACAGCCGTGACCGCAGTGCATCGGCTTGCCCTCGAAGCACATCAAGGTCTTCCCCGAAGATTTTGATCGCGATTTGTGAGCGCACACCAGAGAGCATGTGGTCGATCCGGTGAGATATCGGCTGTCCCACCTCGACGGAGGCTGGCAAATTGGCCAGTCGCGCTCGGATATCTGCACGAACCTCATCCATTGAGCGTGTTAACTCTGCGGAGGGTTTGATCCCCACATCCAACTCGCTCACGTGGACGCCCTCGGCGTGTTCATCGAGCTCTGCACGTCCGCTACGCCTACCCACATGCACCACTTCCGGTACCTGTTTAACCAGCACTTCAGCCTGCCGTGCCAAGGCAGAAGATTCTGTCAAAGTGACCCCCGGGTTCAATCGAATGCCCACAAGCAGCGTGCCTTCGTTGAAGGGCGGCAAGAAGGTGGTCGGGAAGAACGGGACAGCTGCAGCAGCCACCAACACCGCGACGCATGCACTTGTGATCGCCACACGCGGCTTGTCCAGAACCATTTGCAAACTTCTTTTGTAGCCTCGCTTGAGCCAAGCCAGCACCTTGGTGTCGCCATGGTCCAGATTTTTCATGCGAGGCAATAGGTAGTAACTGAGCACGGGCGTCATCGTGACTGACACCAGCAAAGAGGCCAGCGTCGAGATGATGAAGGCAATGCCCAGCGGTACAAACAACTTGCCTTCCAAGCCCGGTAGGGCAAAAAGCGGCAAGAAGACCAGCACGATGATCACGGTCGCATAAAGGATCGCTGATCGAACCTCCATGGACGCCTTGGCCACGAGCGAGAGCAGCGACATGCGCTGGCTTGGATCTTTGGCACGGTCTTCCTTCAGGCGGCGCAAGATGTTTTCCACATCCACCACGGCGTCGTCCACCAGGCCACCGATGGCAATCGCGAGGCCACCGAGTGTCATGGTGTTGATTGACAAGCCAAAATACTTAAACACCAGCGCCGTGATGAAGATGGACACCGGGATGGCTGTAAGCGCAATGATGGTCGGACGCACCGTACCGAGGAAGAAGAAAAGAATCGCGGCAACAAACACCGAAGCACCAATCAGTTTTCCTTGCAGTGTCGAAATCGACGCCTCAATGAAACTGGCCTGCCTGAAGGTCACACGCGGAGCCTCCATACCTGCCGGCAAAGAGGCTTTGAGGTCCGAAATGGCCTCCTCAATGGACTTGGTCAGACTGGTGGTGTCAGCCGTTGGTTGCTTTTGGACGCCCAAAATTACGGCTGGCTTGCCCTCGAAGCCTGCATCCCCGCGTTTGATGGCTGCGGCAAAGGTGACTTCTGCAATCTGTCGCAACAAGATAGGCTGCCCGTTCTTGGCGGCAATGGCCAGATTGCGCAAGTCTTCCAGCCGAGAGGTACGACCTAGGTTCCGAATCAGGTACTCACGCCCATTGAGCTCCAGAAAACCGCCCGAGGTGTTGGCAGAAAATCCGCGCAAAGCCGCATCCAACTGGTCTAAGGAGATGCCCAGGTCCGACATGCGAGCCGTGTTGGGTTGAACCTGGAACTGACGTACCTCACCGCCAATGGGGATGATCTGTGCGACGCCCGATATAGACAGGAGCCGAGGCCGGAGCACCCAGTCGGCGTACTCACGAACCGCCATGGGGGAGATTTTTTCCGGATCAACAGGAATCGCGATCTGCATGATTTCACCCATGATGGAACTGATCGGTCCCATCCGTGGAATCACACCTGCGGCCAAGCCTTCCTCCATAGAGGAAAGTCTCTCGGAGACGAGTTGGCGAGCACGGAAAATTTCTGTATCCCAATTAAAAGTGACATACAAAAAAGACAGACCAGCAGATGAAGTCGAGCGGATCGATTCAACGCCGGGCAAACCATTCATGGCCGTTTCCAGAGGAAAGGTGATCAGCTGTTCGACCTCTTCTGCGGCCATACCGCCCGCTTCGGTCATGATCGTGACGGTGGGTTTGTTGAGATCGGGAAAAACATCCACCGGCGTTCGGGTCAATGTAAAAGCCCCGTAGGCCATCAACACGGCACCAGCGATCAACACCAGCAGCCGGTTGGCCAAACTATTTTCGAGAAGCCACTTGAACATACAGTGCCCCTTCAGCGAATTTGGTTGATCAGGGTGGCACCCTGAGTCGCCACGCGATCGCCAGACTTCAAGCCCGAAATCACCGTGACACGAGTGCCATCTAGAGGCTCAAAGGTCACGGTACGAGGTTCAAACTGCTCAGGTGCAGACTTGACCCAAACCACGTTCTGATTGGCTGCATTCTTCATCAGCGCGGATTGGGGAACCGCAATACCTTTTGTCTTTTGCTTGGACTGGACATAGACCCTGACCGGCTGTCCAACAGCCAAACTCAGTTGGTCTGGGCTTCGCACCTGGAAGTTCAGCGGCAAAGCCTGCTCCCGCAAACTGCGCGCAGCGCCGATGAAGCTCAAAGGTATGCGCTGGGCACCGTCGGCCAGTGTTGCTCCATCGATGTTGTTGGCAAGTGCGCTGTCAAAAGCCAAGGCTTCGACACGCAAACGTTTGGGATCAACGATTTCGAAAATCAACTCGCGAGCTTCAACCACTTGGCCAGCCACGATTTGCGCGGACGCAATCACGCCCGTGACCGGAGCCACGAGTGCTTCCTTGCTGGAGAGACCAGCGCTGATGGCATTTATGCGCTCTGACAAGCTGACCACCTCGCTTTCTACGGCCTCCACTTCTTTACGTGGCACAGTGTCAGATAACTCACGCAATCGTGTAAGACGTTTTTCAGCAAGCATCTTGGCAGCTCGGATTTCAGCCAGTTGAGCAGACTGATTGGCTCTTTCCAAAGGGGCAACCGCAGGGATGACATAGGCCAAAATTTGTCCTTTTTTCACTGACTGACCGGCGTTGGGCAAGCCATTGGGACCTGGCTCAATCCGTCCTGCGGTGATGGGCTGGACTTTCCCCCCCGCGTTCGGATCCATCAGCACCCGCCCATTGAGTTCAAAGGAGCGCGGCACCTCGGCGATTTCCACCGCCAAAGTTCTGACCCCCAGCTGCCGTTGAGCTGGCTTGGGTAAAAACACACTGCCATCGGCCATGCGTTGGGGACCATTGGCGCTGGCCACTGCAGGTGCTGCGCCGTGGTCATGACCTTCTCCCGCATACGCTGAAAGAGCGGCGCTTGCGAGAGTCAAAGTTGTTGCAAGTACGATCAAGTAGCGCTGTTTCGAAGTATTGTTTGTTTTCATTTTGATGAACCCTTATGCACTGCGCGTTTGTTGACGAGACCGAATGATCGCGCCCAGCGCAATCAAGCCCAAAAGACCTGCACTGATCCACATGGCAATGACCTTCCAAGGAGAAAGACTGGTTGGTACATCTAAGTCCTCATGCAAATCGATCTCTGCAGCAAGCAGATCGACCAAATCAGCGGCTTGGATGGTGGCAGTGATCGCAATGACACCTGGTTTGAGCGTGTCCTTAAGGATGACCTCGTATTCACCGACATCATGCTTTTCGGCTTTGTATTTGCTGCCTGCGATGTCCAAGTCAATTTGAGCGTCGTTTACTGGGCTGTTATCGCTGAAACGATCCAGGTAAAGCGTCAGTTGTTTCCCGTTAATGATGCCGACCAGTTCTAGATCTTCGGATGCCGCAGTAAAACGCGGCAACGCGGCTCCAGAGACTTGCGGCGCTGCTTCACCATGGTCGTGACCAGGGCCAGCAATTACTGTTTGACTGAGCAGGGTCAAGATCAGAGCCATAAAAATGGCCACTGTCGATTGAATGATCTTCATGTTGTTCCTTAAATTTTGAGAAGAGGCAACGTCATTGAGGCAGCAAGCCCAAGGACTGACGCCATGCAGAAATGGCGGCGGACAAGTCGATTTGGCTTCGGACGGCTTGTCGATCTGCTTCAACTGCTTCCGCCTCAATGCGTAACCGGGTAGGCAGATCTGTCTCACCCAGTCTGAAAGACTTATCAAAGTAGCCACGGGATTGGTTTGCCAATTGAGCCCGGCGTTGTGAAGCTGCGAGTTGAGTTCTTGCAGCTTCAACCCGCAATGCACCTGCTTGTTGATCCGCTTGAATACGGTCTTTTTCAAGCGTCAACAAGGATTGCGCTTCTATAGCTTCAGCCTTTGCTGTTGCAATGCGGGCATCATGTCTCGGGCCTGAACTGAACGGCACACGAATACCAATCAGTAAAGTTTTTCCGTACCGCTCCCCAAAAGAACCGCGATCGCGGCTGGTCGCAAATGTGAGTTCTGGGTTGGACCGCACTTGGTGCCTGATCAGCTCAGCCGTACGCTCGGCTATCGTGATGCGGTCATCCAGTTCAGCCAGCAAGGGATGATCGATCGCAAGCGCGGCTCCTGGGACTGGTTCTCCGTCAAATTTGACGGACAAGTCAGCCTTTGTGAACCCTCCAGTGAGCGCGGTAAGGTGGGCAAAAGCTGCTGCAGACGCTGCTTGAGCCTGAGCTGAAAAGGCCTCCGCTGCAGCAACAGCGCCTTCGGCTTGATGCCAATCGGACTTGGCCAGATCACCGGCATTAGCTCGCTTGGCCACGTCTGATGCCAAGCGTTTCGCATTACCCAATTGTTCGTGTGCCAAATCTGCATCAACGCGAGCTCGCAGCCAATCCCACCAAGCGTTCCTCACGGAAGAGGCTAGCCGCAGTTGTGCAGCGCTAAGTCTGCGCTCAACAGACGAGATTTCAGCCTGCGCCAGAACGGCACTGGCCTTGCGTTGCCCCGGTAACCAAATGGGAATGGCGATACCGAGTTCTGTTTCCCGCATTCCGTTGTTGCCTGTCGTTCGGTCTGATCGCTGACTTACTTCCAGTGATGGCGGCTCAGGCAAAAAAAGACCGGCGGATTTGGCCTGGGCCTGTGCGGCATCGCGACGCAATTGCAGTGCACGCGCTTCTGGCTGTCTTTGCCATGCGGAATCAAAAATATCTTTCAAGGACACCGCGTTAGTTGACGTTGCGGCGGATATGCCTTGAGCTTGGGCTGTCAGCACCAAGCTACTCAGGGTTAAGACCGACAACACGAAACGAATCGGTGCCGATCTTTTTTTATTGAAACTCATAACTCATCTCCAATGTTGAAAACATCCAAGGAGATCAGCGAGCAGCGACAGGGCGTCGCTAGGCGATGAGGAACAACGCAAGATGCGTCATGCTCACCTGCACACAGGGGATTTGAAAGTGGAAAATAAAACCCGAGGCTCGCCGATCAGGCAAGCAAGGGCCATTGAGGGCGTTCAGGGCGTTCTCGGAATAGTTGAGAACCGGTGGCCTGAAGATGGATTGGATGATCGTCAGAGGCCGTTACTGTTGTCGTGCTCTGAACGCTGACAAGAGCTGCTGCACAGCCTAAATGGCAAGTAACACAGTCATGATCCATGCTGGCAGATTGAGAGGTGTTTTGACTAGCCTCTAGCTGATCAGCTGATGCATGTTCGTGGGTGTGATGCCCAGGATGTTTGGCAGTCACGCCGGTTTCGTGCTGGCAATAGCTGGCCACTGCTGCCCAGCTGAACTGCAAGGGCATCAAAACCAGCAAGAAAATTGCCAAATACTTTTTCATGTTTCCTTATTGTATCTACTCACATTTCTCAATGTCATCAGATACGTATTTATCCTCGTGCAGGTAGAGGTCAATGGAGAGTTTTTTGCGACGCATGATGCTAGTCATCGCTTGCCTTGAGAAGTCGCAACCCGTTGAAAACAACCAGCAAGCTAGCGCCCATGTCTGCAAAAACTGCCATCCACATGGAAGCATTGTTAAAAAGTGCCAACAGCAGAAACACAAGCTTTATACCCAGAGCTAGCGTGATGTTCTGCAAGAGTACCGTATGGGTACGTTTTGATAGCCTTATCGTTTCGGGCAGTCGGCGCAAGTCATCATTCATGATCAGCACGTCAGCAGCCTCCATAGCGGCGTGGGTCCCCGCCGCCCCCATCGCAAAGCCAATGTTAGCTTTGGCGAGGGCTGGAGCATCGTTGATGCCATCGCCAGACATAGCAGTCAACCCAAAGCGTTGTTGTAGCTCGCCAATAGCTTTGAGTTTGTCTTCTGGAAGCAAATTGCCGTGCACTTCGTCAATGCCTGCCTGGTTACCTACAGTTCGTGCTGTAGCAATGTTGTCACCGGTTAACATCACTGGCGTCACTCCAAGAGACTTTAGCTCGGAAATCGCTTGTGCAGAAGATGGCTTGATGGTGTCTGCCACTGCGAAGATAGCCATTACCCGCTGAGAGTTAGCCAAGATAGTGACCGTCCGTCCAGCCTCTTCATGAACTCTAAGACGTGCTTCGAGTTCTTCTGAACACTGTCCGCGCTCTTCAATCCAGCGATGGTTAGCAAGCACGTAGGGATGATGGTCTATGACGCCCTGAACACCACGTCCGGCAACCGCTTGAAACTCACCAACATCTTGCGCCTCGGCTAGGAGTCCCTCAGCGATGGCCTTGGAAACTGGATGATCTGAACGAGCCGCGAGGCTTTTGGCTAACCCGTGCAAGTCACCTTGAGCCACATTGGTATCCACAGGCTCGAAAGCAATCAATTTAGGCTTGCCTTCAGTGATGGTTCCAGTCTTGTCCAAAGCTAAGGCCTTGATCTTGCGGGCGTCCTCCAAATACACACCGCCTTTGATGAGTATGCCCCGGCGTGCACCCGCGGCAAGGCCGCTGACAACCGTGACGGGAGTAGAAATCACCAGAGCACAGGGACAAGCAATGACCAACAGCACCAACGCCTTGTAAAACGCCTGAATCCAGTCCCAACCCATCAGCGAGGGCATTAAAAGAGCTATGGCGACTGCCAGTATGAAAACCGCCGGGGTGTATATGGCCGCGAATCGATCCACGAAGCGTTGTGTTGGCGCACGCGAAGACTGCGCTTGCTCGACCGCGTGGATAATTCGGGCTAATGTGCTGTCGGAAGCGGGAGCGGTTACCCGAATTTCCAACGCAGCCGCTTGATTGATGGTGCCCGCGTAGACCTCGTCACCGGAGGTCTTATCCACGGGCAAACTTTCACCGGTGACGGGAGACTGGTCAACAGCGCTTTGACCCGACATGACGACACCGTCTAGGGGGATGCGCTCACCCGGACGAATGCGCACTATCGCGTTGACAGTGACAGTCGTGACAGAAACGCGTTTCCAGAGATTGTCTGGTTGACGTACTTCGGCTTGTTCCGGAGCGAGCGCAAGAAGGCCCTTGATGGCGTTGCGAGCGCGATCTACTGCGCGAGCTTCAATAGCTTCTGCCATGGCGTAAAGGGCCATCACCATGGCCGCTTCCGGCCATTGACCAATCAAAAAGGCCCCGGTGACCGCCACAGTCATTAGAGCGTTGATGTTTAAACGGCCCTGGCGCAAAGCTGCCAGCCCCTTGCCATAGACAGAAAAGCCAGCCAGTCCGATGGCAAAAAACGCTAACGACATGCCTACTGCCTTCACTGTCCAACTGTCAGGGAATGCAAAAGCCAAACTTTCTGCGGCCAGTGCCAGCACCAGAGCACTGATCAGCTTGCCCCATGCACCCCAAAAACCAAATGAGAAAGCAGCCTTTTCTTGCTTTGTTTCACTGTTCAAGCCAATCACTTGCAGTTTGAAACCAGCCATGCGAATTGCGGAAAGGGCTTGCCGCAAAGCTTCGTCATCAGCGGTGATGCTCAACTCGCGATCACCAAAATTAAAGTGAAGGTTCTTGACGCCTGTCACGCCTGCAAGCGCATGGCGAATTTCCGACTCCTCGGCTGCGCAGTCCATATTGGCAATGCGTAAACGATGCGCGCCGGTGATTGATTTTGTGGACGCACTCGTTTCAACAGCAGTGGCTGCTGCTAGACAAATATTGCTGCAACTAACATCACTGTCTGCTTCAGGTAGCCGATGCTTTTTAGAGGGAATCATGATTTTCTCCATATTGCACACATTGGAAACCCTATAGCCACTACAGTGTCAAGCACATAAAATTGATCTTTAGGTCAATCAACGAAAACCAAGGTCAAAGTATGAGGATCGGCGAATTAGCCAAAGTCACTCAAACGCAAGTAGAAACAATCCGTTACTACGAGCGCGAGGGCCTGTTGCCAGAATCGGCACGTACAGCGGGAAACTACCGGGTCTTTACAGACAGCCACATTGACCGCCTGGCTTTCGTTCGACATTGCCGAGGGCTTGACATGACGTTGGACGAAATCAAGATTCTTTTGACGTTCAAGGACGCACCTGAAGCAAATTGCGCGCAGGTCAACCACCTACTTGACGAGCACATCGGCCATGTTGCCGCCCGGATTAAAGAGTTAAAAGGTCTGGAGCGAGAGTTGAAAATTTTGCGGGAAACCTGCCGTGCGTCTCAAGAAGCCAGTCAGTGTGGAATCTTGTCCCAGTTGTCAGCGAGGTCACGTCAAGCTCATGATGCAGGCCCCCGTAGGGTTCATATTGCGGGGTCACACAGCCTCAAAGGCCACAACTGAAAGGATGTGGTCTTACCCCGTAATTGGACCGACTCAGCGAGCGAGGCGCAAAGGCCACTTTGATCCGACACGACACCATGTAGCCAATACTTAACGGGGGACGCGGTCAGGAAATCTCCTACCGATGTAATAGGCGACCAAGGCCATACATTTCAATATGACGATCGGCTTTGCAGAAGCCATGCCCGTTGATCGCCAGTTCACAAAAATAGCTGTAGTGATCAAAGTCTTGGTTGGCTTGGCTAGCATCGTCCATTGATTGCTGAGAGGGATAAACTTCGCCAATGGGTTTAGAAATATTATTCAGCTTGCAAAATTCAGCAAATCGCTGACGCATGAATGTGAACAGGTCGGATGTTCGGATAGAAAAAACTTGAATTTTATATTCAAATAATCTCAAATAAAAATACCCTCCCGTATAAACAAGCAATGCCTTGAGTCTCCGCCTCGGAGCGATGGAGACATGGTGGATTTTCCATTGGTCAATGAAGCCAATACCTGGCGCAGTGTGCCAGCCGTCGCGTTCTGACCACGTTAAGCAAAGACCGTCGACACACTTTTGGCGCATCACTCGAATAAAGTTGTCGTAATCCAAAATTCTTTGTGATTTACTGCGTCCAACTTTTCGTGATAACGCCAAGGGCTCATCAACATAGCTTGTCAATTCAAGACTTTGTTCGGAAGGTCTAGTGACAGTAATCTGAAAAAGGTTCACCTGAGGAATTTCATCTGTTGACCAGACGCATCTTTTCTTTCTGATCCCATTTTCAACAAACCGCTCTGCTTCTTTCCAAATTGCAAGGCAATACAATCCGAATACATGATTTCGCACCCAGCTCAAATACCCTGCCTTTAAATGCCCTTGAAGATACTGCTCAAATCCAGCAGTAGCCTCGCCTAAGACCTCTGAAAATCTGCATACATACCAGTTTGTGGATGTGAATTGTTTTCGCTTATCCCATCTCCTGATATCGACCGTCGGCTCTACGGTTCTTGCCCAAATCAGCTCAATAAATGCCAAACGGGCAAGGCTATTTGACCGTAGCAATACGGCAATCGCCTCTGGAGTTATACACTTTTTGAATTGCCATACCCAATAGTCAGAACGAGGAACTACATGACGTCGCAAGTACCTGGCTATCGCTTTGTAAACATCTGTAGGTTCAGAACTCATGTGCCAAAACCGGCCTTTACTCCCCTTTTCGGGTTCAGAATCAGGTTTATTTGAGAAGTCTCGAAATTCAATGCTTCTGGTTCGGTAGGCGTATCGATAGTGCGATGCTTCATATTTAATCAAGGTGGGTGGATAGCCAATGCCATGAATTTCACTCAACTCTTTGAGTCGAATGATCCACTCGGTCTCATGCACATTTTCAAATTTTGTGTTCATGTATGAGGCTACATAGATGGCGCGCAATGATGAAAGCCAGTCGACGATGGGCTTTAGTTTTTCGGTGTCAACAAAGCAATGATCTTTTTCATATAACCGAGTTGGATCGAAATACCTTAAGCTTGAACAATGACACGTATACGGCGATAAAAGAGATTTGGCATCAACCCTTTCCCCGTTTTTACCCATGCAAGAACATTCGATGTGAAGCGGCTCGCCGTGGATCGGACATTGATTGAGTAATTTCAGAGAAAAGAGCCTGGTGTGGTACCCCAACTCCAAGCACTTTGGGCAGTAGCCGTTTTGGGGTGTGAACAAGAATTGCCAGCACGCGGGAATAAACCGCTGATCACAAAGTTTAAAAAGCTCCAGTGGCTCGCCTATCAGGCGGGAAAGAACCCGAAGATCGACATCTTGAACGGCACGATTTGGGCTCAAAGTTCGTTTGAGCTTTGGTGAAAAATTCTCACTCAATGGAAAGTCAGAAATTCTGAGTTTGTTCAAATAAGCCAGTTTTCTCAAGGTCAGCCAAAGCGACGTGTAGGGCAGCAGCGTGCCCGGTTTCCATGTCAGAGTTGTCATGCGCTTACGCCTTTGGTGTTCGTCCCCTAGGTGCCCCCGCTGAAATAATCGCCATCAGGGCACCATGGCCAGAATGCTCGACGATTTCACTGATTGATTTTTTTGACAGCACATCAGACACAGCTCGTCCCGACGCCAGCAAAAGGAGCATCCTTCTGCACACCACGGAGATGGTTTTCATTGGAATTTCATGCGGCCCGTCATAGCGATGCGGCAATTGGTTGATGAACTCTTCCCAAAGTGGTGCCGCATAACTGGCAAGGCGAAATCCATTGCTCCAAAGCTCAGGGACGATGCTCGCAGTAAAAGATATGCCCGATCCCGCAGGCCATTCAGAGCCTTCGTCATACCCCGACATCACGTACCCCAATTGCGCCTCATCGCAAATGCCATGAAACCTTGCAGCAGTGAGCAAGAATCTCGCAGCGACATGTGCACCGCCTGCCATGGCGAGATTGATCGGATCATCCCGAAACTGAACAGAAGCGATGGAGATCACACACAACCGAATCCTCTTTTTCTCCAGCATGCTGTGCAGCTCGACAAGCCACAACCACTCGCGCATCGTCATGCCTTGTGCTTCGTCAATCACCAGTACAACAAAACGTCCACCCGCCTGTGCTGACAATTGTTCAAAGCGGTCGACGAGCATTCCCAAGCGTTCCCTTGGGCTACGGGTTGATCTGGCCAAATAATGCTTGGCTGCTTCCAGCAAATTTGCATAGAACCGCCCGGATGAGCTGGCACCGCCCGATTCGGTATGACTCCAGATCACCATCGGGATGAATCCGCCATACCTTGCAGCAAGCAAGCCTTCGAGCCAGTTATCCACAGCGCTGGATTTACCCAGTCGAGAGGCACCATATATGGTGGCACCATCAAATTGATCGTCTAGCCACCGTCCGATGGTGCTCACCATTTTTTCAATGGCGGGGGTGTACAACGAGTAATCTCTCGTGACCAGGGGATGGTCTTTGGGGATGTGCTCTGGAACGAGCTGAAAGTCTGAGTTTTCCATCACCATGTCTTTGCCATGCGCATCTTGGGAAGTGGAGCGCTCTGGCTTGCCGATTTGGGTTTAGGCTCAGGTGGCGGTGGAGAGCCCTTCCTTTTGCTGGATGCTCCGGAGACCTTGGTCGGCTCTTCGGACTTGGCCTGACCGTTAATTTCACCAGTGACGTCCGGTAACGAAAAGTTCGGCTCTTTCATTTCATCCAACGCTTGAGTGCTGGTCATCATGATTCGTCGCGCTTGCAGATAGGCCGGATGAACAGGCAGCTTTTTGTTGGCATGTATCTCAGCGTATTCAATCAACGCCTGAACGGGATCCCTATTGCCGGTCAGAAATAACAGGCGCTTTGTTGCAAGTGCGCGAATGGCTTGCCGCATGTAAAGGGTGTGGGGTGATCGGTGCCACGGCGGTTGAACATGTACGGTTCCGTAGATCAGTCCATTTGAATCGCAGACGGTGGCCCAGCGAGCGTCTGTTTCGTCATCGAGTTGAAGCCAAAGTTTTTTACCGAGGAGATCAGGACGTTGAACCAGCCACTCGGAGGTGTATTTGGCGTTCTCAAAGTTGAAATACGGTCTTTTGCCCGTGTATTCACCGCCAAGCAATGTGCAAACCTTTCTGGTTCCCGCCATTCTTTTGACGAGTTCCGGGTCAGCATGACGAATACGATTTTTTGTTTTGGAAGACAAGAAGTCCATTTGAGCCAGAGGACTGCGATAGCCTAGACCTGTATGTGGCGTGGCGTTGTAGTTCGCGATGGTGACATCCAGCAACTCCTCGGCATAGTCAAGTTGGAACTGGACCTCTGCAGCAATTTTTTCTGGATCTCGTCCTTTCTTATCTTCGTGACTGCTGCCTGTGCTCGGAGAAAGTCGGTGCATAGTGCCAGAGGCCAAAACCCTGAAAAAAGACTCGATAAATGGCCGATCATCTTTGCTGCGTCTTGAGCTAAAAGACATTGGGTCCTGGGGCTTGATGACCTTTGCGCCAACGATATGGAGCAATGGTTCCTCGACTCTGGGGCAAACGTTCGCCAACGCGCCATCGACACTGAATTCATTCCAACAAGCAGACAAATAAACTTCAGAGTGCGCGGATGGCAAGGCTGCGCCTTCTGCGTACCCATCCTCACAAAACGTCAAGGTTCTTGGGGCCCACTTGGATAAAGCATTTTTGATGGTGATCAAAACGTCGAGCGCACTGCATTCGCGTCGCAAGCTGATGTGGTACCCCAGAACTGCACGGGATCTGACGTCAATGATCACGATGATCCAGATGCGGCGGATCTTTCTGGGTTCATATCCACCGTGAGGAGACGGCACCATGACCACCATACGGCAGTCCAATTTGTGAGCATCACACTCGACCCGATCAAACAGTTTGAAATCAGGCCGTCGTGTTCCATCGGAGGCTTTGGCTTTTGCAATTGCGTCTGGACCTCCAATCTTGGAAAGGGCCAGAAGGGGGTGTGCCTGCGTGACTTTTTTTATGTACAACCTGATGGACTGATACCCGAGCGTTTCAGTATTGAAAGGCCACTGACCTTCCTTTTCTAAGCCAAGCGCTCGAAGTTCACCAATTAACCATCGAAACAACCTCTGCACATTGGGTTTGGGATGCGCTAACGCGTTGCTACTGCCAATGATCTGCTTGTGAAAACGCTCTTTTAACCCTCGGGCTTTCGGTATTTCAAAAAGCCACTGAAGCGCACCTGAAGCTCCAGATCCGTTAGCCTGTAGTGCAGGAGGATGCTGACGGTCATAACTTTTGACGCGATAGTAATGAAGTGCTCCTCGCCACCCATACATATTCCCATCCGGATGAGGGGCCAAACATCTGGAAGTGATGATCCTATAAATATTTGTGCGGATCTCACCCGTTTTTTTCAGCAACTGAGCTTCACTGGCTCCCGCGATGTAGAGCTCAATCGCTTTCTTTCGAAGGAGGAATTTTTTTCGTCTGGCTTCCGACAAAGCGGATTCATCAACCATGGGCCAGGTGCTGAGGTCAAATTGAGTCTGGAGCAGATCCTCATCGTGAATCAAATGATCACGAATTTTTCCTTTTACGCCCATAAATCCTCCGATCAGAGGTTTTGATGCCAATTATTAAAAAGGATTACTCACACGACGTCAAATTTACTTTTTTTGGGCCGTATCAAATTTACTATTAATTGCCGGATCTCTATAGCTACAGGGGGCAACTTTCTGTATCAGATTTACCTTTGTGAACGGTGACCAAGCTAAAAGAGTCAAGGTTTTTGGCGAATTGCCAATCTGGCCAAGCCTGTTTCAATCAGCTCTTTGGCATTCAGGCGCTCACCCCGAATGGCGAAGTCCAGTGCAGTCAATCCCAATTGGTTTTTTATGGTCAAGTCGGCGCCGGCTTGAATCAAGTGCTTGACGGCTTCAGGGCTGCCGTACATGGCCGCCATCATCAAGGGTGTTGTGCCATTGGGAGATTCAGCGTCGATGTAAGCACTGTGCTCAAGCAAATGAACGATCACCGGCACATGGCCCGCTGAGGCGGCGTAATGTAAAGGTGTCCATCCGGTTTTGTTGACGTCGGCATCGTTGTCAACGAGCTTTTGCACCAATGCCAAATAACCCTTGAGGGATGCCAGCATGAGCACGCTTTCATCCTTCTCATTGCGAACTTCGGTCAGGGTGCTGGGGTGAGTCGCCAGCAACTCGGCCACTTTCAGAGAAGGCTCACGAACTGCCAACATCAGAGCTGGCACACCCTCGGAGTTGACCGTGTTGGGGTCAAAGCCACGCTGGAGCAAAGCCTGAACCACGCGAACATTGTCGAACTGGACCGCTTTGAAAAAATCTTCGTAGGAACCCGCTTTTACCGAAAATGAAAAATATAAAAATCCAATTAAAACAGAAAGATTTTTGAATTTATTAAAGCAAGACATGAGAGACATATGGGGGGCTCAGCAGGCGGTTTTCGCGAACAGCCGCAGAAAATTATGGGTCGTCAACTCACCGATGGCCTCGGATGAGCTGCCGCGTAACTCACCCAACAGCTTGGCCACATAAGGCACATACGAAGGATTGTTGGTCTTCCCGCGATACGGTATGGGGGCCAAATAAGGGCTGTCCGTTTCGATGAGGAGCCGGTCATCGGGCACAAATTTGGCTACTTCGCGCAAGTCAGCCGCCGTTTTGAAGGTCAGGATGCCTGAGAACGAGATGTAAAAACCCAGATCTAGAGCAGCCCTGGCGACTTGTTGGCTTTCAGTGAAGCAGTGAAAAACTCCCCCCGCACAACCAGCCCCGCCTGTTTCGCCCTCTTCTTTCAAGATGGCTATGGTGTCTTCTGAAGCCTGCCGGGTATGGATCACCAGCGGAAGTTGAGTTTGCCTGCCCGCCCGGATGTGGGTGCGAAAACGCTCGCGCTGCCATTCCATGTCCGAGATGGATCGCCCGCCTTTGCGTTCTTCCATTTGGTAATAGTCCAAGCCCGTCTCGCCAATGGCCACCACTTTAGGGCGTGTTGCGCCGTCCAGCAGATCTTGCAAACTGGGCTCAAGCACGCCTTCGTTGTCGGGGTGCACACCCACCGTGGCCCACATGTTGTCGTTGGCCATGGCCAGGTTATGAACTTCATCAAACTTTTCCAGGGTGGTACAAATGACCATGGCTCGGGTGACTTGGGCGTCCAGCATGGCTTGTTGGATGTTGTCCAGTTCACTCATCAGCTCGGGAAAATTCAAATGGCAATGGGAATCGGTGTACATGGGTCAGCCCTTGGTCATCAGGGTTTGTTGGGCATCGGCGGTCAGCGCTTCGAGCATCAGACCGGCATTAAAGGGGTGTTCGGCGGTGCGCGCAGACTGCATCAGGCGCTTGAACCAATCGGTCAGTACACGGATGCAAGCGTGACTTGGTGGCAAGTGTGCGGCCTCAAAAAAACGTGGGGCAACACCCGACTGCCGCAACACCAAATCGTGGCAAAGTTTTTGCAAAGCGTCTATGGCTTGGGCGGGGCTCAAATCGGCCAGGTGACGGACATCACCTTGGCGCATGGCCATGGGCAAATGGGCCCACCAATCGGGTGACAAGCCCGATTCAGTTTGGCGCAACACATCGGTGGGGCGGCCGCCTGCACTGAGCAACAAGGCCTGGGCCACGGGAGCGGGCACACCCTGCTCGCTCAGCCAGGTCAAAGCTTCGTCGGCCTCGGGCCACTTCATGGTGTGCGCCAAGCAGCGGCTGCGGATGGTGGGAAGTAGCATGTGAGCCGCCTCGGTGGCCAGCACAAAGCGCACATTGCCCGGCGGTTCTTCCAGGGTTTTGAGCAAAGCGTTGGCGGTGATGGTGTTCATGCGCTCGGCCGGAAACACCAGCACCGCCTTGCCGCGCCCCCGCGCGTCGGTGCGCTGCGAAAACTCCACCGCGTCCCGCATTGCATCCACCCGGATTTCTTTGCTGGGTTTGCGGGTTTTTTTGTCAATCTCGTCTTGGGCTTTTTCCGGCAAAGGCCAACCCAGCTCAAGCATCACGGTCTCAGGCATCAGCACGGCCAAGTCGGCGTGGGTGCGCACGGCCACGGCGTGGCAACTCGGACAGTCGCCACAAGCGCCTTGGGCTGTAGGCTTTTCACAAAGCCAGGCGGAGACCATGGCAAGCGCCAAGTCGTATTGGCCCAGCCCCGACGGACCTTGCAACAACCAAGCGTGACCACGCTGGGCCAGCAAATCGCTGGCTTGGCGGGCAATCCAAGGGGCGTTCAAAACGGCGCTCATGCATCGACCTTATTCAGCCAGTTGGTCACCACACGGTCCACGTCAGCGCCTACGGCTTCCATGCTTTGGGCGGCATCGATCCTTGCAAAACGCTCGGGCGTTTCGGCCAGGCGTTTGGCATAGCCAGCGCGCACATCAGCAAAAAAGTCCGCTGGCTGCGATTCAAACTTGTCCGGTATGCGGGCCAAAGCCAGGCGCTGCGCGGCAATTTGCGGGTCCAAATCAAACCACACGGTCAGCTCAGGCTGGCGCAAGCCACCATTGGGCAAGGATTGCACCATGCGCTCCAACTGGGCCAGCACCTGCCAGTCAAAACCACGTCCACCACCTTGGTATGCGAAAGTAGCGTCGGTGAATCGATCGCACAGAACCACATCGCCACGAGCCAGAGCGGGCTCGATCACCAGTACCAAATGCTCACGGCGGGCCGCGAACATCAACAATGCTTCAGTCAGCAGGTCCATGGGCTCGTGCAGAACCAATTCGCGCAGCTTTTCAGACAGCAGCGTGCCGCCCGGCTCACGGGTCAGCACAACCGCTCTGCCCGCTTGGCGAAACAGTTCGGCCACACGGGCGATGTGCGTGGACTTGCCCGCGCCGTCGATGCCTTCAAAACTGATGAACAAACCGCGTGTCATGGTGTGTGAAAAGGGGAAAACCCGATTGTCGCAGGCTCTCGCCCACCCTCAATCCTTGGCCGTTTGAATGCCGCGCTGGTAACGGTTGACCGCCCGGTTGTGCTCGTCCAGCGTGGCGCTGAAGTGGCTGCTGCCGTCGCCTTTGGCGACAAAGTACAGCGCTTGCGTCTTGGCAGGTTGCACCGCCGCCCACAAAGCAGCCTTGCCGGGCATGGCAATCGGTGTGGGTGGCAAACCGCCCCGGGTGTAGGTGTTCCATGGACTGTCGGTCAGCAAGTGAATGCGGCGCAAGTCACCGTCAAAAGCTTCACCCAGACCATAAATCACCGTCGGATCGGTCTGAAGGCGCATGCCAATGCGCAGCCGGTTGTTGAATACACCCGAAATCTGCGCTCGGTCTTGGGCCTTGCCGGTTTCTTTTTCGACGATGCTCGCCAAAATCAGCGCCTGATCTGGCGACTGCAAAGCTGCACCGGATTGCCGAGCCTCCCAGGCGAGTTGCAACTGCTTGTCCATGGCTTTCAAGGCCCGCTGCAACACCGCCAAGTCGCTGGTGCCTTTGGCATAAGAATAAGTGTCCGGGTAAAAGCGCCCTTCCGGAGCCACGCCGGGGCGGCCCAGTTGGGTCATCAAGGCCTCATCAGACAGAACGCGGCTGTCGGGTTGGAGGTGCTCGGCCTTGGCCAAGGCCTGGCGCACTTGACGCCAATTCCAGCCTTCCACCATCGTCACGGTGCGCAGGCTTTCTTCGCCGCGCACCAGCATGCTCAGCAAACGCATGGGCGATGTGCCAGGGGCAATTTCATAGCTTCCGGCACGCATTTGGCGCGACTGACCCGACAGGCGAAACCACGCATAAAGCAAGGTGGGTGAAGTGTCCACACCGGCATTGGCCACGGCCTGCGCGATGGCTTTGGCCGATGTGCCCGGCTCGATCGACAAATCGACCGGTGTGGCCGATGCGGCACGCAACGGCATGGGGCCTTGCACCCAAAAATAGGCGGCCGCAGCCAAAGCCAAAGCCAGCACGACCAAACCCACCAAGCCCTTGAACAAACCTTTGATCACCCACTGCCCCTGAAAAATGTCCGCACAGCGCCGATTGACTCTGGCGGCTGATCATAATTGAGGCCTTCAAGCCTTTGCTTTGTGGCCCCAATCGGCCCCCATTGGTTTCTGCGGGTCTCGCTTGCAGAACTCATCTCACACCTTTTGCCATGACCACCTCAGCCACAGCCTCCATCGACCACCTCGCTTTACACCTGCAAGGCGTTGCCGGCCTGCCTCATCTGGGGGTGATCCAGGCCCAAGGCGAGGACGCGGCCAACTTTTTGCACAACCAATTGAGCAACGACGTGCTGCTCTTGCCCGTGGGCCAATCGCGCCTGGCCGCTTTTTGCTCGGCCAAAGGGCGGATGCAGGCCAGTTTTGTGGTCATCAAAACCGCGCCCGACACCGTTTTGCTGGTCATGAGCCTCGATTTGCTGCCCCAAACGCTCAAGCGCCTGTCCATGTTTGTGCTGCGCGCCAAAGTCAAGATGAGCGACGCCACGGGCCAATGGCAGCTGCGCGGTTTGTTGGGCAACAGCGCCCGCGCCGTTTTGCCTCAGGGCTCGCCTTGGCAAACCGCCATTGCCGATGGGGTCCATGCCGTGTCGCTGTATCCCGCCGTGCTGGGCGACACCCAAGTGCCACGCGCCCTGTGGCTCGGCGCGCCATCGCAAGCACAGCCTCCCGGGGCTGAGCTGTCCACCGAATTTTGGGACTGGGCCGAAGTCATGAGCGGCGTGACGCTGGTGACCCCTCCGCTGTTTGAGGCTTTTGTGCCGCAAATGCTCAATTACGAATCGGTCGGTGGTGTGAACTTCAAAAAAGGCTGCTACCCCGGTCAAGAGGTCGTGGCCCGCAGCCAGTTTCGCGGCACGCTCAAGCGCCGTGCGGCGCTGGTGCACAGCCCAGTGGCCTTGGCTGCGGGGCAAGACGTGTTCACTCCCGCAGACCCCGAGCAGCCCTGCGCCACCGTGGTGCTGAGCGCTGCAAGGCCCGATGGTCAGGGTTTTGATGCCCTGGTCAGCGGCACGCTGGAGAGCCTGCAGACCGGCTGGCGGGCGGGCAGCTCAGAGGGCGAAGCTCTTGAGCTGCTGCCGCTGCCTTACGCCCTGCTCGAAGACATTTAACTTTGCGGACTTGGAAGCCAAACAATTGAACGCGTGGAATATCCCCGCATGGCTGGAAGCCGAGGTCAGAGCAAGGGACAAGTCCTGCGTTTATTGCCATCGTGACTTCACCACTCCAGCCCTGACCCGTGGAGAAAAACCATCCTGGGAGCACATCATCAACGATGCAAACATCATCACCCGAAGCAATATTTCACTGTGCTGCATGTCCTGCAATGCCAGCAAAGGTGCCAAAGATCTGCGAGTTTGGCTTGCATCCAATTACTGCCAATCCAAGGGTATCGACCGAAGTACGGTTGCAGATATTGTGAAAGTCGCCCTGTCAGAAATTGAAAAAGCGGCCTGAGCCGCTATTTTCAAAGCTTGCGCACCATCTCAATATGCGCAATCCCCGCATCTTCAAAAACAACCCCGTGCGGCTCAAAGCCTGAGCGTTTGTAAAAGCCTTCTGCGCTGCACTGAGCGTGCAGGATCACTTGGGTGTCGCCTCGGTGCTGCGCAGCTTCCATCAGGGCGTGCAGCACGCGGCGGCCCAGATCGCTGCCGCGCATCTGCTTTTTGACAGCCATGCGGCCGATGCGGGCCACACCGGGGGCGTGCTGAATCAAGCGACCCGTGGCCAGAGTCATACCCATGCGGTTCAGGGCGACCGCGTGCAAGGCGGTCTCGTCTTCATGGTCCAACTCCAACTCGACAGGCACTTTTTGTTCATCCACAAACACCTCATGGCGCAGGGGACTGGCCAGTTTCTGGAAGTCGTGCCATGAACCCACATGCACCTGGACCATGTCTTCGCCGCGTTCAAAGCCTTCGAGCATCTCGCGCAAGGGCGCGGGGATGGGCTGACTCTTTTTGGCCACCGGGTCGGCATACACATAGACCAACTCGCTGGTGATCAGCAATTCATCGCCCCGAAAAATCGCGCCGACAAAGGTCATGGACGAGTTGCCGATGCGGTCGCATCGCATGCAAACATCGAGAAAATCGTCCATCTCTGCACTGGCGAGGTATTCCACGCTGGCCTTTTTGACGAACAAGTCACCGCCCAGCTGGTGCATGGTCTCGGCATAGGGCATGGCCAGGTTTCGCCAGTAGTCGGTCACGGCGGTGTCGAAGTACATCAGGTAATGGCCGTTGAAGACGATTTTCTGCATGTCCACCTCGACCCAGCGTACGCGCATGCGGTGAGAAAAACGGAAATCTTGGCGTTTCATGGCTTCAACTTTCAAAAGCGATTTTCAAGGCCCTGCCCGCATCGGCGTGCGCGTGCAGGGCTTCGGGAATGGCGCGGCCCATGGTGATGAAGCCATGTACCACGCCTTTGTATATTTCCAAATCAACAGGCACGCCCGCCATGCGCAGGGTGTCCGCGTATTGCACGCCCTCGTCCACCAGCGGGTCGCATTCGGCCAAGCCGATCCAGGCGGGGGCCAGACCTGCATGGTCGGGCGCGTTCATCGGGGCAAAGCGCCAATCGTCTCTGTCAGCTTCGTCGATGTAGTTGGCAAAAAACCAGTCCACTGTGTCCTTGTCGAGCATGAAGCCGTTGGCAAACGTGTGGTGCGAGGCGGTGTCTTGCCGAGCGATGCAGCCGGGGTAAAACAGCAGCTGTAAAGCCAGTTTCAAGCCCGTATCTCGTGCCATCAAAGCGCACACGGCACTCAGCGTGCCGCCTGCGCTGTCGCCTCCCACAGCCAAGCGACGGGTGTCCAACCCCAAGGTCTGACCGTTCTGGTGCAGCCAGCTCAGCGCGTCCCAGCTGTCGTGCACAGCGGTTGGAAATCGGTACTCGGGTGCCAATCGGTAATCCAAAGACACCACGGCGCAATGGCCTTGGCGTGAAAGTTGGCGGCACAGCACGTCATGGGTCGTCAAGCTTCCCACCGAAAAACCGCCGCCATGGATGTAAAGCAACACCGGCAATGCCACATCGCTTTGTGGTGCGTACAAACGGGCGGGTATGGCGTGGCCATCGCGGGCGGGGATGCTGAAGTTATGCACCCGGTCCACCAGCGGCGCAGGCTGCAGGTCGAGCATGGGCCCACCAATGTCGTAAAACTCACGGGCTTGTGCGGGCGTCATGACGGACATGGGTGGGCGGCCTGCCCGCTGTACGCGCTCGATCAGGTCGCGCGTGGCGGCATTCAGCAAGCCGCGGGGGTTGGTGTGGTGGCTGCTCATGACAAGGATCAAAACTGTAAAAGGTCGCGGGCTAAGGCATGGGGGCACTTCCCCTGTTGGCAAACAAGGGTGACAGCGCCAACATGCCCCAAAGCCATTCCTGCATCAAAATGGGCTTTCATCGTACAACGCCCCGCCCCGCCGTTGTGTCACTTCCGAACCGGGCCCCCTGATTGGAGTTTTCGCATGTCTTTCATCAACTACGTCACCCAGATCCAGATCGACTTTGGCGCCGTGAAACTGCTGCAGTCCGAATGCGAGCGTGTGGGCATCCGCAAACCCTTGATCGTGACCGATGCGGGTGTCAAAGCCGCAGGCGTGTTGCAAAAAGCGCTCGACGCCCTGCCCGGCTTGAATGTCACGGTGTTTGACCAAACGCCCTCCAACCCGACCGAGGCAGCTGTTCGCGCCGCAGCGGCCATGTACAAGGCCAGTGGTTGCGACGGTCTGATCGCGGTGGGCGGCGGTTCGGCCATCGACTGCGCCAAGGGCGTGGCGATTGCCGTGAGCCACGATGGCCCGCTCAAAACCTTCGCCACCATCGAAGGCGGCTCGCTCAAAATCACGGACCGCGTGGCCCCCATCATCGCCGTGCCCACCACCAGTGGCACCGGCAGCGAGGTGGCCCGGGGTGCGATTTTGATTCTGGACGACGGCCGCAAAGTGGGCTTTCACAGCTGGTTCATTGTGCCCAAAGCGGCCATTTGTGACCCTGAACTCACCTTCGGCTTGCCTCCCATGCTCACGGCCGCTACGGGCATGGACGCGGTGGCGCACTGCATGGAAACCTTCATGGCCACGCCCTTCAACCCGCCGGCCGACGGCATCGCGCTCGACGGCTTGGCCCGCGGCTGGGCCCATATCGAGCGCGCCACCGTCAACGGCCAAGACCGTGAAGCCCGCCTGAACATGATGAGCGCCAGCATGCAAGGCGCCATGGCCTTCCAAAAGGGTCTTGGCTGCGTCCATTCACTCAGCCACAGCCTGGGCGGCGTGAACCCGCGCCTGCACCACGGCACCCTGAACGCCATGTTTTTGCCCGCGGTGGTGAAGTTCAACGCGGCGGCCGAATCGGTGCAAAAAGAAAACCGCCTGAACCGCATGGCCCAAGCCATGGGCTTGCAAAGCGGCTCGGACATTCCCGACGCCATCCGCGACATGTGCGCCCGTCTGGGCCTGCCTACCGGGTTGGGGGCCATGGGGGTGACCGAAAGCCTGTTTGACGCCGTGATCACCGGCGCACTGGCCGACCACTGCCACAAAACCAACCCACGCATCGCCTCGGCCGATGAATACCGGGACATGCTTCTGACGAGTTTGTGACGATCATTCGTCCTTTGAAAGGGGCTTGGAATACCGGGCCCTTTCAAGAGCTCTTTTGCGAGATTTTTCCCGCGCCTGCTCCTTGGACAAATGCCCCCTCAAAGCAGCGTCCCAAGCTGATTGCGCCCAACGCACCGCCTCCAGGGGCTCGTCAAAAATTTCATCCGGTGCGGCGCAATATGACAAAGCTACGTCTTTACCCTTCATGGTGAAGGTGAAAGGTTTTAGGCCCATGGCTTCAAAATCCGGTCGATTCAGCTCATCGGTCTTGAGGTAGAGGCGCTGGTCCATGACGATGGCGAACATCAAGCCTTCGTGGTACAGACCATGGCCGCCAAACATGCGGCGCGCGGTGATCTGTCCCCACTTTTGCAACAACTCCTGAACAAAGCTGATGAATTCACTCACAGGCTACCCCGGCCGAGCCCGTGCCAGAAAGGTGGCTGCAAGCTGCCAAAAACCCGGTGTCCTGCAGCAAGCTGGGTGCACGCAACCCGTTCATGTTGTTCCAATCGGTTGAAGTCAAAGAAAAACCAGTGTGAAACAGTGCCTCCCTGCCGACTGTCACCTTGGTTCAAAGGCTATCGGGGTGGGGCATCTTGGCGCCCACATGGATTTCGCCCCGCGCATCCGCCAGTTCGACCTGGCGCTGGCGTTCGGCCAGTTTTTCCTTTTGCTCGGGTGTGCGCTGGTTGTGGCAATGGGCACAACTGACACCTAAGACGTAATGTGGTGACTGCTTGTCTTGCTCGCTCAGCGGCCAACGGCAAGAGCGGCACAACTCGTGATGTCCCAAGCCTAGCCCGTGGCCTACGCTCACGCGTTCGTCAAACACAAAGCAGTCACCTTCCCAGGTGCTTTGCTCGGGCGGGATTTCTTCCAGGTACTTGAGAATGCCGCCTTCGAGGTGGTAAACCTCGTTAAAACCGCGCATTTTCATAAGCGCCGTGGACTTTTCGCAGCGGATGCCACCGGTGCAGAACATCGCCACTTTGGTCTTTTTGGCGGCCTCGCCTTGCAGGTTTTCTTGCGCGTCCAGCCACGCGGGCAGCTGTACAAAGTTCTTGAGGTTCGGATTGATCGCGCCCTTGAAGGTGCCAATGGCCACCTCATAGTCGTTGCGCGTATCGATCACCACCACGTCCGGGTCGGCCAACAGGGCGTTCCAGTCGGCAGGTTTGACATATTGGCCCACGGTTTTGTTCGGATCCAATTCGGGCACGCGCAAGGTGACGATCTCTTTTTTGAGCTTGACTTTCATGCGCGTAAACGGCGGCTTTGGGCTCCAAGACTCTTTGTGCACCAGACTGGACAGGCGCGGATCGGCGCGCAAAAAAGCCAGTACGGCGCGGATACCCGCTTCAGGCCCGGCAATCGTGCCGTTGATGCCTTCGTGCGCCAAAAGCAGCGTGCCTTTCACATTGTTGTCCTCGCAACAGGCTTGCAAAGGCGCTTGCAGGTCGACGAAGTCGGGCAGATCGACGAATTTGTAAAGGGCGGCAGTGAGAAAAATGGGTTCGGTCAACATGCCTTGATTATCCACTTTGAAAAAAGGGTCATGCCGCATAAGTGGTCAAAACCACATTTGCCGCTTCTTGGCGCAAGGCAATCAAAGCTTGGTAGGCAGCAGACGCGTGCCAGCTTTGCGCATCGTCCAAAGAAGGGAAACGGATCACCACGATGTCAGGGTGAGGGTTGACACCCGAAAACGATTGAACCTGTTCACCCCGAAATACGAGTTCTCCACCAAAAGGAAGCAAGGTGGCCAAGACCTGAGAACGGTATTGGGCCCATTTTTCAGGCTGTTTCACGGTCATCTGACCGACAACAAAGGCTTGAGACATGAGTGATCCTTACAAAGGCTGAACCATGGAGGCGTTGGGGTTTTGTAACCAGTGGCTGAACTCATCTGCCAATTGCTGACTGGCACGGGCAGCCGCATTCCACACCTTCACCCGACCCGCCAGATCGCGGTCATAGGTCATGAAGTCCTTGCGGTCGGGCAGTTTGGCGTTCGGCAGGGTTTTGACCCACTCGGGGTTGGGGGCCAAGATGATGGTGCTGTCCAGAAAAGGCGATGCCCCATGCCGCCACTTGAGCGCTTTGTCGAGCCAACCGGGCACCACACTTTTCTGAAAATGCGGGTAGAGCACGATAGACCGATCTGGCCCCTTGGATGGCGCGTTCCAATTCAGGTGCAAGTGGTAGTCGGTGATGCCGCCATCCCAATATGCACCGCTCGGAGCGCCAGGTATGTCATGCACGGCTTTCAGGGCAAACGGGATGGAGCAACTCGCTTGCAGCGCAGGCATGAAATTGCCTTCTACCAGGCCCACAGCGCGGGTTCGAAAGTCATGCGCATCAAAGGGCAATGGCGCAGCTTGGCCTGAAAACACCACCCGCTCCAGCCAGCCGCCCAAGGCACGGCGGTGCAAGGCGTTGCTTAAAAAAGCCCCCGCATAGCCCAGTGGCGTGCCCAATGGGTGCTCTTTGTGCAGGATGTGTCTCCCGCGCGAGGTGACGATGTGGAGTTTGTACCGCGGGTGGTTCAGCACCTCAGCGATCCTGCCGCCGTAAAAGGCTTGCAGGCTTTGGCCAAAGGCCTCGCTCACCTGCATGGCGCTCACACGCTTTTGGCCTGCAAGCGGTTCGTAGTGCTGGTGGATGTAGTCGTGCTCCAAGCGTTCGAACGCCGGCAACGATTCATTCAAACAAGCCGTGGCCATGCGCCAAGCACCGATTGAGGCCCCGACCAAGTCCACTTGCTGTTGGCTTTGGGTCAGCCACTCGCCAAAGATAAAACGGTCCAGCGGGCCTAGGATTAGACCCTTGGGGCCACCGGCTGCTCCTGGAATGACTCCGATGTGCTCAGGCAGAAGGCCATGTTCGCGAATGTGAGCCAGGGCCTTGGGGCCTGAGTGGATGTGGAGGGCTTGCATGCTTGGATCAATGTCTCACAGGGGTGTTCAGTGCGCAGGGCTTCGGTAAGCGCGGCCCACACGCTCAGCCAAGGCATGCAGGCGCTGGTCAAGCGACCACAGTACAGCCCCTTCGCTCAGGCAAGTGGCGGCCAGCAGCTGCAGGTCAAGCCATCCACAGCCGCGCCCAAAAAGCTGTTCTCTTTCGATGAGAACTGGTCATCAATGGTCACGGTGGTTCGCATCAGAGCCTCCAAGCATCAAATAAGGTGCAATCATGCATCTCGATGGAGGCAAATGAAGATTTTACTTTTTCTGAAGTCGCTTATTTCTTCAAGCCCTGCAGCTTGGCAAATGCGCTGGCCATGGCAGACCCCGAACCAGCGGCTGGCGGCGAGGTGTAACCCCCAACCGATCCACCGCCACGCTGGCGGTTGTCCCGCCCTGCCCCTTCAAACTTGTTGTCGCGCGGGCCCCTTCCGTCTTGTCCTTGGCGGGCAGGCGCAGCGTCCAGCTTCATGGTCAGGCTGATGCGCTTGCGGGCCACGTCGACTTCGAGCACTTTCACTTTGACGATGTCGCCGGTCTTGACCACCTCGCGGGCGTCGGTGACGAACTTGTTGGCCAGCTGGCTCACATGGACCAAGCCGTCCTGGTGAACGCCCAAGTCCACAAACGCGCCGAACTGGGCCACGTTGCTCACGGTGCCTTCCAGGGTCATGCCCTCTTTCAGGTCTTTGATGTCTTCCACGCCGTCGGCCAAGCGGGCCACCTTGAAGTCGGGGCGCGGGTCGCGACCGGGCTTTTCCAGCTCGCCCAGGATGTCCTTGATGGTCACTGCACCGAATTTGTCGTTCACAAACAGCTCAGGCTTGAGCGTTTTGAGCACCTCAGAGCGCCCCATGATCTCCTGAATCGGCTTGGCAGTTTTGACGATGATCTGCTCGACCACGGGGTAGGTTTCGGGGTGCACGCCGGTCATGTCCAGCGGGTTGTCGCCGCCGCGAATGCGCAAAAAGCCCGCGCTTTGCTCGAAAGTTTTGGCGCCCAAGCCGGTCACTTTGAGCAGGTCTTGACGGGTTTTGAACACGCCATTGGCATCGCGCCAGCGCACCACGGCCTTGGCCACGCTGCCCGACAGGCCCGACACGCGGGTCAGCAAAGGTACGCTGGCGGTGTTCAGGTCCACGCCGACCGAGTTCACGCAGTCTTCGACCACGGCGTCCAGCGTCTTGGCCAGCTCGCTTTGGTTCACGTCGTGCTGGTATTGGCCCACACCAATGGCTTTGGGGTCGATCTTGACCAGTTCCGACAGCGGATCTTGAAGGCGGCGGGCAATGGAGGCTGCGCCGCGCAGGCTCACATCCACATCGGGCATTTCCTGGCTGGCGAATTCGCTGGCCGAATAGACCGAAGCGCCCGCTTCGCTGACCACGACCTTGGTGATTTCTACACCGTCTCGCAATCGGGCCAGTTGCTTGATCAGGTCACCGGCCAGCTTGTCGGTCTCGCGGCTGGCGGTGCCGTTGCCAATGGCGATCAGGTTGACGTTGTGCTTTTCGCAGAGCTTGGCCAAGGTAAAGAGCGAACCCTCCCAGTCCTTGCGCGGCTCATGCGGGTACACCGTGGAGGTGTCCACCAGCTTGCCGGTGGCATCGACCACGGCCACCTTCACGCCGGTGCGGATGCCCGGGTCCAGGCCCATGACCACGCGCGCACCAGCGGGCGCGGCCAACAGCAAATCACGCAGGTTGTCCGCAAAAACCTTGATGGCGACTTTTTCAGCGTCTTCACGCAGACGGGTGAACAGGTCGCGCTCGGTGGACAAGCTCAGTTTCACGCGCCAAGTCCAGGCCACGCATTTGCGGATCAGGTCGTCCGAGGGGCGCGACGCATGGCTCCAGCCCAGGTGCATGGCGATCTTGCCTTCGGCGATGCTGGGTTTGCCGGGCTCTGGTTCGACAGGAAGAACCAGCTTGGCGTCCAGCATTTCCAAAGCACGGCCCCGAAACACGGCCAAGGCGCGGTGGCTGGGCACGCGGCCAATCGGCTCGTCGTAGTCGAAGTAATCGCGGAACTTGGACACATCGGCGTTGTTCTCGTCTTTGCCGTCGGCCAGCTTGCTTTTGAACAGGCCTTCGTTCCACAACCATTCGCGCAGGGCCTGCACCAAAGAGGCGTCTTCGGCCCATCGTTCGCTCAGCAAATCGCGCACACCGTCCAGAACGGCGGCGGTGGTGGTGAAGTCGGCACCTTCAATCGCGCCTGCGGCCAGCACAAAGGCTTGGGCTTCGGCATGGGGGTCGAGTGTGGGGTTGGCAAACAGCTTGTCGGCCAAGGGCTCCAGCCCGGCTTCGCGGGCAATCATGCCCTTGGTGCGGCGCTTGGGCTTGAAGGGCAAATACAGGTCTTCCAACTCTTGCTTGGTCGGCGCGGCGTCGATGGCAGCCAGCAATTCGGGCGTCATCTTGCCCTGCTCGGTGATGCTTTTGATCACGGCGGCGCGGCGGTCTTCCAGTTCGCGCAGGTAGCCCAGTCGCGACTCCAGCTCGCGCAACTGGATGTCGTCCAGCCCGCCGGTCACTTCTTTGCGGTAACGGGCGATGAAGGGGACAGTGGCCCCACCATCGAGCAGCTCCACGGCAGTCTTGACCTGCTCAGGGCGGATACGGATTTCTGCGGCCAGTTGGGCCAGGATTTTTTGCATGTCTCAGTTGGCGCTTTTGTGGCACCCCAATGGTCAAAGGGCGAGAGTGTGCCACAGCCCTTGGTCATTCTCGGCCCGCTTGAAGGCTCTGAATGCCTGCCTGAAATCCCACCCAATGCAGGCCTGTCACCACGGTCGGTGCGCCACAAATCGCCCTGTCGACCCAAAAACAACAAAAATGTTAGTCACAAAGCAGTAGATGCCAATTCAATGAAAATCTACCCAAAAATTGTTTTAATGCCTATTTAAACGACAAATTTGACACACAACTAATAAATACGTAAACTCTCAATCATTGATGGTTTTGATGATTAATGGAGTTACGAATGATGATCTCTGGCAAAAACATGATTCGCGGCACATACCGTCGTTTTGCAATTTTGGCCTCAGCCGGCGTGTTGATGGTGTTAACGGGTTGCGCTTCGGTGCAGGGCCCCACATTGCCCGTGTCTGAATTAGAGACCTTTGTACCACTGCCCAAGCACGCGCGCTTGATGAACGATGTCAAGGTTCGCTGGGAAGTCCGCGAAAACGTGGTCGAGGTGTGCAGTCGAGCTGCCAAAATCAGCACAGCCCAAGCTTGGATGACGCCGCCATTGGCCTGTGCCATGTGGAACGTGGCCAGCAAAGAGTGCGTGATCATCACAGGCAAAATTGTTTCCCACCTTGAACTGGGCCATGAGTTGCGCCACTGCTTTGAGGGCAACTTTCACCGCTGAAATTCGGGTTTTCGCGGTTAGATACCGGCTGACAGATGCTGTTGTGTCGCCGGAGTGGTCCATTCCCGTGCAGAAAGCGGTCTCTGAAAGCGATGGTTTCGGCACACCCTCTTCGCGGTCGAAGAGCGCTCCCACAAGGGCTTGGCTTTCTAAGGGCCGATGGCTGAAGGCAAGATGAATTGTAAAAATTAGTGTTTTATAAATGACAGTTGAGAACTAATAAATACTAATTTATTAATACAATTCGTCAGAATTTATACCAAGCTTATGCATTCGTCGTTACCAGTTTCGGGTTTTTCTTGGTTTTTCTTGCTTCGCCTTGTATCCGTGACCGTTGGGGTCCTGGGATTGAGCGCATGCCAAGTTGCATCCCAACACAAATTAGCCAGCTGGGAATTTGTTCCTTTCAACGTCATGCCTTCCCAATACAGGATCATGAACCAAGTGCGCATCAACTGGGAGGTGCGGGAGGATGTGGCGCACTTTTGCTCGCACGCCAGAAGCATGGGCCGTGATCAATCGTTTTTGACGCCACCCATGGCCTGCGCTGTTTGGGACATTCTCAAAGCCGAATGCACCGTGGTAACGGGCCCCCTGACCAGCCATGTGGCCTTGGGCCATGAATTGCGGCACTGTTTCGAAGGCCACTTCCACCGTTGACAGCAGTGGCCTTGGTGTTATGCGGCTTCAACTGGCGCGCAGTGCCCGGCGCAATCCCTCGCCCACATCGGGGCGTGCTTCAAAGGGGTCAGGTGGGTTGATGCCCTGAACGATTGCTTCCATGCGGCTTTGCACGTTGCCCAGCGCTTGCGGATGGCTGTAGATGTAAAACTGACCGTTGGCCACGGCATCAAACACCTTTTGCGCCACATCAGCCGCTGACACCTTGCCACTGCCAACAGCTTTATCACTTTGCGCTTGCCCTATCAATTGGCTGGCTGTGGGCTTGTCTGCCGCCAATTGTGCAGGTCTGTTGCGGTGGCTCTGGCTGATGCCCGTGGGCACAAAATAAGGACACAGCACACTGGCGCTGACCTGATCAGACACCAGCTGCAAGTCTTGGTAAAGCGTTTCGGTCAAAGACACCACGGCGTGTTTGCTGACGTTGTAGATGCCCATGTTGGGCGGCGTCAGCAAACCCGCCATGCTGGCGGTGTTGACAATATGGCCTTGGTAAGCCGGATCGGCCTTGGCGGCTTCGAGCATCATGGGCGTGAACAGGCGCACGCCGTGCACCACACCCCAAAGGTTCACGCCCAGCACCCATTCCCAATCGGCCACCGAGTTTTCCCAGACCAAGCCCCCTGCCCCGACGCCCGCGTTGTTGAAAACCAAGTGCGGTGCGCCAAAGCGGGCTTTGACATCGGTGGCCAGCTGTTCCATGGCCTGGGCATTGGACACATCCACTTGACGAGCCAACACCTGAACGCCTTGGGCGGTCATTTCGGCCTCGGCTTTGTCCAAGGCGTCTTGCTGCACGTCCACCAGCACGAGGTTCATGCCCCACTTGGCACCGATGCGGGCGCATTCCAGACCAAAGCCTGAACCGGCACCGGTCAGTACCGCAGTTTTGCCTTTGAAGTTGTCGATCATGAGGAAATCTTTTTCAATGTGAACCCGACACGCGGGAAATGAACATGGACAGTGCCCGAACGCTCACCCGTGCGGCGCAAGGTGAAACGGGTACGGGTCGCGGCAATCAGCTCGCCCTCGGTCGGCTCCAGGCCAAAGTTGTCGGCAGCAATCACCACCTGCTTGCCCAGCGCAATGCCGTGCTCGTCCTGGAAGACCTCGCCTTGCACTGCGGCAGGCGATGAACCGCGGGCCAACTGCAAGGCTTCTTCTGCGCTGTATGGACCGGGTGTGCCGTGACCTATGGCCTTCATGCGGCCCATCCAGCTTATGACTTCTGGCGTCGCATCCAAGATGCCCGACAAGTCGGGCGTGCGCTCATGCGTGAACCAAAGCGGGTGATAAGCCGCAAAGTCTGCCACGCAAGGCTGAGCGCCGAACAAAAAGTCTTGCCCGTGCAGCATGCTGGCGAGGCGGCGCAAGTAACTTTTGTAAGTGGCTGCGGCATCGGTGGACGACATGCGTGCTGCGCCACTGCGCATGGCGGCGCGGTCGGCCACAAAAGCCTGCACACCCTCTGCAGGTGCACCCGCAAATACCTGTGCCACACCCGCCGGCTGAAAGTTGTAGGCCATGGAGGCCGTGAACAAAGCGCTGTCGGCCCACTGCGCCACGATGCGCGACGTGCCCTTGACGGCTTCGGGGTAGAGCGTGGGCGTGGGCGTGATCTGATCGAGCACATCGCAAATCAAGGCGGTGTCACAGTAGATGTCCGCACCGATTTGCAACACCGGCGTTTTACGGTACCCCCCGGTGAGCGCCGTCAGATCAGGCTTGGGCATGATCATTGGAATGAACACGCTCTTCCAAGCCAGTTGTTTATAGCCCAGAATCAGCCGGACTTTTTCAGCGAACGGAGAGGTCGGGTAATGGTGCAGGATCAGATCGGACATGCACCTGGCCTCAGATCAGCTTGACCAATTGTTTGCCAAAGTTTTTGCCTTTGAGCAAACCGAGGAAAGCTTCAGGCGCAGCGGCCAGTCCTTGGGCCACGGATTCACGCGGGCGCAGTTTGCCGGTGCCGACCAAGGTGCCGAGTTCTTGCAAGGCCTCGGGCCAGACTTCCATGTGTTCGCTCACGATGAAGCCTTCGATCTTCATGCGGTTGATGAGGATGAGGGCCGGGTTGCTCATGGGAAGGGGCGCGCCATCGTAGCCCGCGATCATGCCGCACACCGCAATGCGTGCGAATGCGTTGGTGCGCAGCATCACGGCGTCCAAAACCATGCCACCCACGTTCTCAAAGTGGCCATCGATACCATTCGGGCAAGCTTCGCGAAGCGCTTTGGACAGCGAGATGTAGTCCTTGTGTTCTTTGTAGTCAATGCAGGCGTCAAAGCCCAACCCATTGACCACGTAGTCGCACTTGTCTTTGCCCCCGGCAATGCCGACCACGCGGCAGCCGCGGGCCTTGGCCAATGCGCCATAAGCGCTGCCCACCGCACCGCTGGCGGCGCTCACGGTGACGGTCTCGCCCACTTTGGGGTTGATGATTTTGACCAGGCCATACCAAGCGGTCACACCGGGCATGCCCACTGCGCCCAGGTAATGCGACAGCGGCACATGGGTCGTGTCCACCTTGCGCAGCGCACCCAACACATTGGCATCGACCACGCTGTATTCTTGCCAGCCGCCCATGCCCACCACTTGGTCGCCTGCTTTGAACTTGGGGTTTTGGCTGTCCACCACCTCCCCCACCGTGCCACCGATCATGACCTGGCCCAGCGGCTGGGGCACCGCATAGCTCTTGCTCTCGTTCATGCGGCCTCGCATGTAGGGATCCAAGCTCATGAAATGGTGGCGCACCAGCACTTGGCCGTCTTGCAGGGCAGGAACAGTGGCTTCAACCAGTTTGAAGTTGGCCACAGTGGCTTCGCCTTGCGGGCGGTTGTCGAGCACGATTTGGTGATTGAGGGTCATCTTTGTATCCGTTCTTTGTTGGGTGGTCGTTGAAAAAATCAGTCGGTTTGAAGGGTACCGGTGCCACGTCGAGGCACATATTTGAATGTGCCCGTGGCATGTGCACACAAACGGCCCTCAGGGTCGTAAACCCCACCTTCCGTGAAAGCAAGTTTGCGAGTGCGGTGCAGCAAGCGTCCACGGCCAATGAGTTGCCCGCCCAAGGGGGCTGAAGCAGCTTGCATGAAACTGGTTTTCATTTCAATCGTGAACACGCCGTTGCTGGGCTCAACGCTGCGTGCGGCTGCCGCCAAGACGATGTCCAAAAAGGTCATGATCGCGCCCCCATGGACGACGTCGAAGGAGTTGAATATTTCCGGGCGCATCGGAAACCACAGTTCGGATTGGCCGTCTTCAAATTTTTCCAATGTGATGCCCAAGTGGTCCACAAACGGAATCGGAACACCAAAAGGAATGCTCATGTCAGGCCTTGGAGCTCAGCCGCCGATGATGGCGCTGACGCCACCGTCCACCGCCAGCCACTGACCGGTGATGTGCTTGCCTGCGGCCGATGCGAACAACAGTGCCAAGCCCTTGAGGTCTTCGTCGTCGCCCAAGCGACGCAGGGGGGCCGCTTGCGCCATGTTGTCGGCCCCGATGGTGTCCAAAAGACCTTGGCTCATCTTGCTGGGAAAGAACCCTGGGCAAATTGCATTGACGGTGATGCCGTGCTCGCCCCACTCACCTGCCAATGCGCGGGTGAAGTTGATGACCGCCCCCTTGGAGGTGTTGTAAGCGATGGTTTCCATCGCAGAAGGGTTGCCCGCCAGGCCCGCGATGGACGCCACGTTCAAGATGCGGCCTTTGCCACGCGGGATGAAGCTTTGCTTGGCCACCTCTTGAGAGAGGATGAAATAACCGCGCACGTTCAAGTTCATGACCTTGTCCCAGGCCGGGACCGGGTGGTCTTCGGCAGGTGCGCCCCAAGTGGCACCGGCGTTGTTGACCAAAATATCGATGGGCCCCATGCGTTCCATGGTTTCAGTGGCCAGGCGGCGAATGTCTTCTTCCTTGCCGCAGTCGGCAGCGATCCAGCGGGCGTCGATGCCTGCGGCCTGCAACTCGGCAGCGGCTTCTTCCAAGTCTGCGGCCTTGCGCGAGCTGAGCATGATCTTGGCTCCAGCCTCGCCCAAGGCGTGAGCCATTTGCAGGCCAAGGCCGCGCGAGCCGCCGGTGACCAAGGCCACCTGGCCGGTCAGATCAAAAAGTTGTTGAACCGTGCGTGCCATGTTGGAGCTCCTTTTATTCGACGATGTAATCCATGCAGCGGCGTTCTTTGACGACCGCCTTCATGAAGGGTTTGATGGCCACATGATCGGGGTGATTTTGGTAATCCGCTAGCACCTGCGCGTCATCGAGCAGCATGTGCAGCACCAAGTCATTCGTGCAGTCCATCCCGGGGCTGGCGGTGGCGACTTCAAAAGCGCGGATGCCAGGCACCACCTGCGCGCACGACATCAGCAGCCTTTGTGCTTTTTTCAAATTGGTGGCCTTGTCTGCGCCTTCTGCCTGCTCGTGCAGGTTCCACATCACGATGTGGCGGATCATCAGAAAGCATCCTCGGGCAAGTCGGCGCAAGTGGGGTCGCGGCTTTTCACCACGCTCAGCCATGCGCCAATTTTGGGCAATTCGTAGCGGAAGAAATAACGGCAGGCAGCACGGCGACCTTGTGCAGCGAGTGTGTCATGGCCATCCAGGCTTGCAGCCACATCGAGCCAGATCCAGGCAATGACGGTATGGCCAAACGCTTGCAAATATGGCACCGCGTTAGCCAGGGCCTGCGCGGGCTCGGCGCCGTCCCAGGCTTGCTGGGTGGCTTGGCCGATTTGTTGGAGCGCGTCACGCAAAACGGCGGCTTCAGGGCCCCAAGACGCTTCGGCTTTGGCGGCAGTGGCCAGCATGCGTTCGGCCAGCAGTTTCAGGCCACGGCCGTTTTCCATCAGCACCTTGCGGCCCAGCAGGTCCATGGCCTGGATGCCGTGGGTGCCCTCGTGGATCATGTTCAGTCGGTTGTCGCGCCAATACTGCTCGACCGGGAAGTCACGCGTGTAGCCGTAGCCGCCGTGGATCTGGATCGCCAAGCTGTTGGCTTCCAGACACCATTCGCTGGGGAAGCTCTTGACGATGGGGGTGAGCACCTCCAGCAGCAAACGCGCCACATCGGCGTCTTCAGCCGTGCCGGTGTGCTGTTCGTCCACCAGTCGGGCGCTGTACAAAGCCAGGGCCAGTGCGCCTTCGCTGTAAGCCTTTTGGGCCAGCAGCATGCGCTTGATGTCGGCGTGCTCGATGATGCGCACCTGCGGGCGGCTGGCGTCCTTGCCCCCTGCCCCGCTGGGTCGGCCTTGGGGGCGGTTCTTGGCATAGTCGAGGCTGGCGTAATAACCAGCCATGCCCAGCATGGTGGCGGCCATGCCCACGCCGATGCGGGCTTCGTTCATCATGTGGAACATGCAGCGCAGGCCTTCGCCGGGCTTGCCGACGAGGTAGCCCACGGCGCCGCTTCCGGCGCCGTCCAAGCCTCCGCCAGCTTCGCCGCGCACGGGGTATTTGCCCTCGCCAAAGTTCAGCAACGTGTTGGTCGTGCCTCGCCAGCCACACTTGTGGTTCAGACCTGCCAGCGCCACGTCATTGCGCTCGCCTGTCAGTTGGCCATCGGAGCCCACCAGCTTTTTGGGCACGATGAACAGTGAAATGCCTTTGACGCCAGGCACCAACTGGCCATTTGCATGAGGGATTTTGGCCAAGACCAAGTGGATGATGTTCTCAGACAGCTCATGCTCGCCCGAGGAGATCCACATCTTGTTGCCTTTGAGGCGGTAACGCGCCCCCAGGGGATCGGCTTCAAAGTCAGCGCCATCGGGCGTGGCACGGGTCATCACATCGCTCAGCGACGAGCCCGCTTGCGGCTCACTCAAGCACATGGTGCCCGAAAAGCGACCGCTGAATTCGTTCAAGGCAAATACCTGCTTTTGCAAGTCGGTGCCGTGCACCATCAGCAAATTGGCGTTGCCGCTGGTGAGCATGCCCGAGCCGATGCTCACTGATGCCATGGCAAAAAACGCGTTGGCGGCCGCTTCGACGGTGTAAGGCAACTGCATGCCGCCCACTTCGTAGTCTTGGGCTGCACTCAACATGCCCGACTCGGCATAAGCCTTGTACGCATCGTGGGTGGCTTGCGGCAGCGTGACTTTTTCGCCATCAAAGTGCGGCTCCTGTGTGTCCACCAGGCGGTTGAACGGCGCGTATTTTTCGCGGGCGATGCGCTCGCAGGTGTCGAGCACCGCGTCAAAGGTTTCGCGCGAATGGTCGGCAAAGCGCTCGCGGCTTTGCAGGCTTTCGATTTTCAGCCAGTCGTGCAGCAGAAAATCAACGGTGGGGCGCAGGCTCATGTCGCATCATTCCGGTACAAAAAACAGACAAAAAAGGCGGTCAGTTGCAAGCCGACCGCCTTGGTTTTGATCAGGCGTCAACAGCCATGGGCATCACAGCACTTCAAAAATGCCGCAAGCGCCCATGCCGCCGCCAATGCACATGGTCACCGCCACGCGTTTGGCACCACGGCGTTTGCCTTCGATCAGGGCGTGACCCGTCAGGCGTTGGCCCGACACACCGTAGGGGTGACCCACTGCGATCGCACCACCGTTGACGTTCAAGCGGTCGGCCGGGATGCCCAGCTTGTCGCGGCAGTACAGCACCTGCACGGCAAAGGCTTCGTTGAGCTCCCACAGGTCAATGTCGTTGACCGTCAGGCCCAGACGCGCCAGGGCTTTTGGCACGGCGTACACAGGGCCAATGCCCATTTCGTCAGGCTCGCAACCGGCCACAGCAAAGCCGAGGAATCGGCCCATCGGCTTCAAGCCGCGTTGCTCGGCCAGCTTTTCGTCCATCAGCACACAAGCGCCTGCACCGTCCGAGAACTGGCTGGCGTTGCCTGCAGAGACCAAACCACCGGGCAGCGCCGAGCGCAGACCGCTGATGGCTTCCACCGTGGTGCCTTCGCGCAGGCCTTCGTCCACGCTCACGGTCACTTGTTTGGTGGTCATGCCCATGACCTTGTCGATCACGCCTTGCGTGACGGTGATGGGGGCGATTTCGTCGTTGAACAAACCAGCGGCTTGGGCAGCGCAGGCTTTTTGCTGGCTGGCCGCACCATACGCGTCCATCACATCGCGGCCGATTTTGTAACGCTTGGCCACTTGCTCGGCGGTTTGCAGCATGTTCCAGTAGATCTCGGGCTTCATCTTGGCCAATGCCAAGTCTTGCATCATGTGGGTGTTCATCTCTTGCTGCACGCAAGAGATGCTTTCCACACCACCAGCCACGTAGACCTGGCCTTCGCCCGCGATGATGCGCTGCGCTGCCAAGGCAATGGTTTGCAGGCCCGAAGAGCAAAAACGGTTCACGGTCATGCCCGACACCGAAATCGGCAGACCGGCCTTGAGGGCGATCTGGCGGGCGATGTTGGCACCGGTGGCGCCCTCAGGGCTGGCGCAACCCATGATCACGTCTTCGACCTCGGCGGCGTCAATGCCTGCGCGGGCCACGGCGTGTTGCACGGCGTGCCCGCCCAAGGTTGCGCCATGGGTCATGTTGAAGGCGCCCTTCCAGCTCTTGGCCAGCGGGGTGCGTGCGGTAGATACGATGACAGCATTCGTCATGATGGTCCTTTCAAGTGGGGGACAGCGCTTTCAGTCTGCCCCGCCAAAAATTTAAAAAATCAGTTGAATGTCTTGCCTTCGGCCACCAAACGCGCCAGCAAAGGTGCGGGTTGCCAGAATTGGGCGTCGTCGAGCGGGTTCTTGGCAAAGCGCTTCATGGCTTCGGCCACGTTGAACAGGCCAATCGTGTCGGCGTAGTTCATGGGGCCACCGCGCCAGAACGGGAAGCCGTAGCCGGTGATGTAGACCATGTCGATGTCGCTGGCCTTGCTGGCAATGCCCTCTTCCAGAATGTGACAAGCTTCGTTGACCAGCGAGAACACCAGGCGCTGCACGATTTCTTCGTCAGCTATCTTGCGGGGCGTGATGCCTTGGGCGGCGCGGTGCTTCTCGATCATCTCGACCACCACGGGGCTGGGGATCGCATCGCGTTTGCCGGCCTGGTAGTCGTACCAGCCAGCGCCGGTCTTTTGGCCGTAGCGGCCCATTTCGCACAGCAAGTCAGCAGTCTTGCTGTACTTCATGTTCGGCTTTTCCTGGTAGCGGCGCTTGCGGATGGCCCATCCGATGTCGTTGCCGGCCAAGTCGCCCATGCGGAAGGGGCCCATGGCAAAGCCAAACTTTTCGACCGCCTTGTCCACTTGGGCGGGTGTGCAGCCTTCTTCGATCAGGAAACCGGCTTGGCGGCTGTACTGCTCGATCATGCGGTTGCCGATGAAACCATCGCACACGCCAGAGACCACTGAGGTTTTCTTGATCTTCTTGCCAATCGCCATCACCGTGGCCAGCACGTCCTTGCCTGTTTGAGCGCCGCGCACAACTTCGAGCAGCTTCATCACGTTGGCGGGGCTGAAGAAGTGCATGCCGATCACGTCTTGCGGACGCTTGGTGAAGGATGCGATCTTGTTGACGTCCAGCGTCGAGGTGTTGGAGGCCAGGATCGCACCGGGCTTCATGACTTCGTCGAGCTTCTTGAAGACGGTTTCCTTGACGCCCATCTCTTCAAACACGGCTTCAATGACCAAGTCGGCCTGACCAATGTCGTCGTAGCTCAGTGTGGTGGACAAAAGGGCCATGCGCTCGTCGTACTTCTCTGGCTTGAGCTTGCCCTTTTTGACCTGGGCTTCGTAGTTCTTGCGGATGGTGGCCACGCCACGGTCCAGCGCGTCCTGCTTCATCTCGAGGATCTTGACCGGGATGCCCGCGTTCAGGAAGTTCATCGAGATGCCACCGCCCATGGTGCCAGCGCCGATCACGGCGATGGACTTGATGTCGCGTTTGGGGGTGTCTTCGGGTACGTCAGGGATCTTGCTGGCGGCACGGTCGGCCATGAAGATGTGGCGCAGCGCTTTGCTTTCAGGCGTCATCATCAGGGCGGTGAAAATTTCACGCTCCAAGACCATGCCTTCATCAAACTTTTTCTTGGTGGCGGCTTGCACGGCCTCCAGGCACTTTTCTGGCGCGGGCAGGTTTTTGGCCATGCCTTTGACCATGTTGCGAGCAAACTGGAAATAAGCATCGCCCTGAGGGTGTTTGCAAGGCAAGTTGCGCACCATGGGCATGGGCGAGCCGTCTGCGTGGGCGGCAGCCACTTTGCGGGCCATGGCCAAAGCTTCTTCGGCCAAGGTTTCAGCCGACTGGGCCATGGCATCGAACAGCTTTTGGCCAGGCAACATGGCCAGCATTTCGCTCTTGATGGCTTCGCCGCTGACAATCATGTTCAGGGCCGCTTCAACGCCGATCACACGGGGCAGACGTTGCGTGCCGCCTGCGCCGGGGATCAAGCCCAACTTGACTTCAGGCAAAGCAATGGAGCTGCCAGGCGCGGCCATGCGGTAGTGGCAACCCAAAGCCAATTCCAGACCGCCGCCCATGGCCACGGAGTGGATCGCGGCCACGATGGGTTTGGCCGAGTTTTCGCAAGAACGAATCACGCTCAGCAAATTGGGCTCCTGGATCGCTTTGGGCGAGCCAAATTCACGGATGTCTGCACCGCCCGAAAAAGCTTTGCCGCCACCGGTGATGACGATGGCTTTGACGGCGCTGTCCTTGTTGGCTTGCTCCAACCCCTCGGTGATGCCCATGCGGGTGGACAGACCCAAACCGTTGACCGGCGGGTTGGTCAGGGTGATGACCGCGACATCGCCGTGGACTTTGTATTCAGCTGTCATGCTGGACTTCCTTTGCGTGAAAATTTAAAAAAGAACGACCGTTCGTTTTTGAACATTGTAGACATAAAAAAACCCGTTGCGGCAACATTTTTGTCGCAACGGGGACGGCACTCAAGCCGATCAGACTTCCAGCCATTCCTTGCGAATGTAGCTGTTGGCGCGCAGTTCGTCGGGTGTTCCTTGGAACACGATGGCTCCATGGCCCATGACCAGGGCGCGGTCGGAGATGCTCATGGCGATTGTCAGTTTTTGTTCAATCAACAATACCGAAACTCCCTTGGCTTTGAGGCTGTAAAGAAATTGGCCAACCAGCTCGACAATTTTGGGAGCCAGTCCTTCCGTCGGTTCATCGATGATGATGAGATCGGGGTCGCCCATCAGGGTGCGGCACAGCGTGAGCATTTGCTGCTCACCACCCGAGAGCACACCGGCTTCATTGTGTTCTCGCTCTTTAAGGCGGGGAAACATGGCGAACATGTCGTCAAACGACCAACGGCCGTTTTGCCCATTGCGTTTTTGGCCCAACTGCAGGTTTTGGCTCACCGTGAGTTTGGGGAAAATCTCGCGGTTCTCTGGCACATAGCCCACGCCCAGATGGGCGATTTCATAGGCTTTTTTGCCCTGAATGGGCTGGCCTTTCCAGTCAATTCGCCCTTCGCACTCCACCAAGCCCATGATGGCCTTGGCGGTGGTGGAGCGGCCTGAGCCGTTGCGCCCGAGCAGAGCCACGATCTCGCCCTGCCCCACTTCGAAATTGACGCCATGCAGAACATGGCTTTTGCCGTAAAAAGCGTGAAGGTTGTCGATTTGCAGCATCAGTGGCCTCCTGCTTGGCTGTCTGCGACCGGAGAGCCCAGATAAGCCTCCTGTACTTTGGCATTGGCGCGCACGGCCTCAGGGGTGTCAAAGGCAATGACTTCGCCATAAACGACCACCGCGATCTTGTCGGCCAGGCCAAACACCACGCCCATGTCGTGCTCCACCGTGAGCAATGTTTTGCCCACAGTGATGTCTTTGATGAGCTGGATGAATCTCGAGGTCTCGCTCTTGCTCATACCGGCCGTAGGTTCGTCCAGCAAGATCACATCCGATCCCCCCGCGATGGTCACGCCAATCTCCAGCGCCCTTTGCTCGGCATAGGTCAGGTTGACCGCCAGCACGTCGCGTTTTTTGTCCAGATGGATCATGTCCAACAGCTCGTCAGTGCGGTCGTTGGCGTCCTTCAGGTCGGACAGAAATTTCCAAAAGCTGTACTTGTAGCCCAAGCTCCAGAGCACCGCGCAGCGCAGGTTCTCGAACACACTGAGCTTGGGGAAGATGTTGGTGATCTGAAAGCTGCGCGACAGTCCCATGCGGTTGATCTCATAGGGTGTCTTGTTCTGGATGGCCTGGCCGTTCAGCAAGATTTCGCCACTGGTGGGGCCAAAGCGGCCGCTGATCAGGTTGAACAGCGTGGACTTGCCCGCGCCATTGGGGCCGATGACGGCCACGCGTTCACCGGACTGCACAGCCAGGTTCACGCCCCGGATGATTTCGGTCTTGCCGAAGTTCTTGCGCACGTCCTGGAGTTCAAGGGCGTAACTCATAAGGCCGCTTCCCTTCGTTTGATTTCTTTTTCGATGTCGGTTTGAATTTCTCCCCAGTCGCGAGCAAACTGCCTGCGGGCCAGCTCAAACAAACCCAAACCGGTCAACATGACAAAAGCCGAGCCAAACCAGCTGTCCAAACTCTTGGCATTCAGCGTGGCACCCATGAACTTGACCGTGTCACCCAAGGCCGAATTGAGTTGCAGGTGGTAGACCATCTCGATCATGGCACCGGCTCCCGCGAGCATGACGATCCCCGTCAGGCCCAGCGCCAGGTAACTGGTCCAGATCTGTCGTAACTTGCCGAACTTGGCGACCCGCAAGTTCATCATGATCAGGCTGGCAATGCCGCCTGGTGCATACATGACCATGAACAGGAAGACCAGTCCCAAATACAGGAGCCAGGCTTTGGTCAGCTCCGACAACAGCACAAAGGCGATGATCATCAGCACCGCACCGATGATGGGGCCAAAAAAGAAGGTCGCACCGCCCAAAAAGGTGAACAACAAGTAGGCACCCGAGCGGGCTGCACCCACCACCTCTGCGGTGACGATCTCGAAGTTCAAAGACGCCAAGCCGCCCGCGATGCCCGCAAAAAAGCCCGAGATGATGAACGCCATGTAGCGCACACGCTGCGTGTTGTAGCCGATGAACTCCACGCGCTCGGGGTTGTCGCGCACGGCGTTCAAAATCCGGCCGAGCGGCGTTTGCGTGAAGGCATACATGAGCGCCACACACACAAAGGTGTAGGCCGCGATCAGGTAATACACCTGGATTTGCGGACCGTAGGTGATGCCAAAAAATGGCTGACCGGCCACACGGTTGCCAGAAACACCCGCCTCGCCCCCGAAAAATTCGGAGAACATGAGCGACATGGCGAACACCAACTCGGCCACGCCCAAGGTGATCATGGCGAAGGTGGTGCCCGATTTGCGGGTGGTGACCCAGCCCAGCAAGATGGCAAAGCCCATGCCGGTGAGGCCACCGATGATGGGCAGCAAACTGACTGGGATGTTGAGCTTGCCTGCGCTCACCGCATTGAGCGCGTGAATAGCCATGTAGGAGCCCAAGCCTGTGTAGACCGCATGGCCAAAGCTGAGCATGCCGCCTTGTCCCAACAAAATGTTGTAGGACAGGCAAGCAATGATGGCGATGCCCATTTGGGCGAGCATCGTGGTCGACAAGTTGCTGGTGAACACCAAGGGTGAAGCCACCAGAACCAGCGCGAACAGACTCCAGATGACCCAACGGCCGACGTTGTAGGGTTTGAATTTGTAAACAGCAGCCATGGCATCAAGTCTCGCGAGTACCCAACAGACCCTTGGGTCGGAAGATCAGGATCAGCACCAAAAACAGGTAGGGCAAGATGGGTGCCACCTGCGACAGCGTGAGCTTGGCAAAGGAGTTTTCTTGAGTGGCTGCCGACAAGGCCCAGCCCATGTCTTTGGCCAGAGTCAAAAAGGAGTAGTCGATGGCCACGGCGAAGGTCTGGATCACGCCAATCAGGATGGACGCCAAAAAGGCCCCCGACAGAGATCCCATGCCGCCCACCACCACCACCACGAAGATGACCGATCCCACGGTGGCGGCCATGGCTGGCTCCGTCACGAAGGTGCTGCCACCAATGACGCCCGCTAGACCGGCCAGGCCCGTGCCAGCGCCAAACACCAGCATGAACACGCGTGGCACGTTGTGCCCGAGCGACTCCACCATTTCGGGGTGGGTCAACGCAGCCTGAATGACCAGGCCAATGCGGGTGCGGGTGAGCAAGAGCCACAAGGACAACAGCATGAGCAATGCGACCAGCATCATGAAGCCGCGTGTGGCCGGAAACGGCGAACACACCACGCGGATGGCGGCATCGGCTGCACTGCACATCTCGGCAGGCGCTGAGCCCCAGACCACGCTCAGACCATTGGCAGAGTGGTTGATCAGCGTGAAGGCCGAGCTGCGCAAAATTTCGGGCGGTGGAAACTCCACAGCCGTGCGGCCCCACACCAACTGCACCAACTCCAGCACCACATAAGACAGGCCGAACGTCACCAGCAATTCGGGCACATGGCCAAAGGGGTGGACTTTGCGCAGCGTCAGGCGCTCAAACAGGGCACCACATGCCCCGACCAAAAGGGGCGCAATGATCAGTGCAGGCCAAAAGCCAACCCACTGCGAGATGGTGTAGCCAAAATAGGCGCCCACCATGTAGAAGCTGGCGTGCGCAAAGTTGAGCACACCCATCATGCTGAAGATCAGCGTCAGTCCGGAGCTGAGCATGAACAGCAACAGCCCGTAACTGAGGCCGTTGAGCATGGAGATGATGAAAAACTCCATCACAAACTTTCCAGACCCTTGGGGTCTAAAGCATTACCGAAAGTGGACTTGCTCTGGCAAATCCGGTCTCAATGGGGCACAAAAGCCCAAAAAAAAGCCCGATGAACCCTCAGGTGATCGGGCCTTGCCCCAGCCTCCCTGCGCTCAGCGTGCCGTGCGGGCAGCTTAGCGATCGGTGACGGCTGGGATTGCGCCTTAGCCTGGGCGTTTCATCTGGCAGCTGGTCGGCGTGCTGGAGACAAAAGATGGGAAGTCTTTCACAGGTGCCAGCGTCATGCCGGTGTTTTCAGGACTATAGGGGAACTTCTTATCGGCCTTTTGCCACACCGTCATCCACAGAGGTTGCTGCAACTGGTGGTCAGTTTTGCGCATTTGCACTTCACCGTGGTAGCTCTTGAAGCTCAGGCCTGACAAAGCAGCGGCCACCTTGACCGGGTCGGTCGATTTGGCTTTGGCCATGGCCTCTCCCAAAGCGCTGTAGATCGAGATCACCGAGCCGGTGTAGAAGTCGTCGTTGAACTTCTGCTTGAACTCGGCCATCCACTTGCCCATGTCGCCACCCATGTTGTAGTGGTTGTAGGAGATTTGGAACACGCGGCCTGCACCACCTTGGCCCAAGGCCGTGGGCGTGCCCGTGACACCGGTGTAATACGTGTAGAACTTGCCATTGAAGCCGCCTTCGTTGGCCGCCTTCACGAGCAGCGCCAGGTCAGAGCCCCAGTTGCCGGTGATCACGGTGTCGGCACCTGAGGCCTTGATCTTGGCGATGTAGGGAGCGAAATCACGCACTTGGGCCAATGGGTGCAAGTCTTCGCCGACGATCTTCACGTTCGGCATCTTGCGCGCAATGTTTTCCTTGGCAAACTTGACGACCTGGTGGCCGTGAGAATAGTTCTGATTGAGCAGGTAGATGTTCTTGATGTCTTTCTGATCCTTCATGAAGGTGGTCATGGCCTCGATCTTCATGGAGGTGTCGGCATCAAAGCGGAAGTGCCAGAAGCTGCACTTGCTGTTGGTGAAGTCTGGGTCCACCGCGGAGTGGTTCAGAAAAATGATTTCCTTGCCGGGGTTGCGCTCATTGTGCTTGTTCACGGCCTCGATCAGGGCGCCCGCAACAGAGGAGCCGTTGCCTTGGGTGATGTAGCGCACACCCTGGTCCATGGCGGCTTTGAGCGCATTCAAGCTTTCAGCAGGGCTCAATTTGTTGTCGATGCCGATCACTTCAAATTTGACGCCTGCTGGGTTGGTTTTGCTGAACTTTTCTGCGAAGAACTGGAAGCTCTTGAGTTGGTTGCTGCCCACAGGTGCCATGAGGCCGGACAAAGGATCAATCCAAGCGATTTTGACGGTTTCGCCTTTTTGAGCATGAGCGCCAAAGGAACAAGCGGCCAATGCGGCTGCAGCGATCAAACGGTGGGTGGTTTTCATACAAGTTCTCCTGCGTTGTGAATCAAAACGTTAGCAGCGTAACCGCTGAAATTTCGAATAGAGTTGGGGTTTGCACCTAAACCTATCACCCAAGCGACTAACCCGCACAGCGCATTTGCGTGCGAATGGATTTTTGCATCACAGTCCAGGCAAAACGTACTCGGACAATTGCTCGCGCAATTTGGTCTTGAGCATCTTGCCGGTGCCCCCCAACGGAATGGCTTCGACAAAGACCACGTCGTCAGGAATTTGCCATTTGGCGGTTTTGCCCTCGTAGAAAGCGATCAGCTCTTCGCGGCTGACCTCGGCCCCGGGTCTTTTGACCACACACACAATCGGGCGCTCGTCCCACTTGGGGTGGCGCATGCCGATGCAGGCGGCCATGCCCACGGCGGGATGCGCCATGGCGATGTTTTCAACATCGATCGAGCTGATCCATTCGCCGCCAGACTTGATCACGTCCTTGCTGCGGTCGGTGATTTGCATGAACCCGTCGGCGTCAATCGTGGCCACATCGCCCGTGGGGAACCAGCCATTCACCAGAGGGTTGCCACCTTCTTGTTTGTAATAAGAAGCAATGACCCAGGGGCCTTTGACCAGCAGGTCACCCGCCGCTTTGCCATCGTGGGGCAGGGTTTGGCCCTCGGCGTCCACGATCTTCATGTCGATGCCGAAGATGCAGCGGCCTTGCTTCATGCGCAGCTTCATCTGCTGATCGGCTGGCAGGCTCAGGTGTTTGTTTTTGAGGGTGCACACGGTGCCCAGCGGGCTCATCTCGGTCATGCCCCAGGCGTGCAGCACGTCCACTTGGTAGTCTTCACGGAAGGCATCGATCATGGCAGGCGGGCAAGCCGAGCCACCGATCACGGTGCGGTTCAGGCGGCTGAACTTCAAGCCTGCCGGCTTCATGTGCCCCAGCAGCATTTGCCACACGGTGGGCACACCGGCTGCAAAGGTCACGCCTTCGGATTCAATCAGCTCATACACCGACTTGCCGTCGAGTGCTGGGCCGGGAAACACCAATTTGGCCCCCGCCATGGCCGCGCTGTAAGGAATGCCCCAAGCGTTGACGTGGAACATGGGCACCACCGGCAAGATGGCGTCACGCGCCGAGATGCACATCGAGTCGGGCAAGGCGGCGGCGTAAGCATGCAGCACGGTGGAGCGGTGGCTGTACAAGGCGCCCTTGGGGTTGCCCGTGGTGCCACTGGTGTAGCAGAGGCTGCAGGCGGTGTTTTCGTCAAGTTGGGGCCAGTCATAAGCGTCACTTTGCTGGCCCATCCAGGCCTCGTAGCTGACCAAGTTGGGAATGCCCGAGTCTGCGGGCAATTTGTCGGCATCGCACAGGGCTACGAAATGGGTGATGGTGGTGCATTGGGCATGCACCGCCTGCACCAGCGGCAAAAACGTCATGTCAAAGCACAACACCTGGTCTTCGGCGTGGTTGGCAATCCAGGCCAACTGATCGGGATGCAGGCGTGGATTGATGGTGTGGAGCACGCGGCCCGAGCCGCTCACGCCAAAGTACAGCTCCAAGTGTCTGTAGCCGTTCCAGGCCAGCGTGGCAATGCGGCTGCCTGGCGGCAACTTTTGCGCATCCAACGCGTTCGCCACTCGGCGCGAGCGGCGCGCCACATCGGTCCAGGTGTAGCGGTGGATGTCGCCCTCCACCCGGCGTGAGACGACTTCACCATCGCCGTGGTGTTGGTCGGCAAATTCAATCAACGAAGAAATCAGCAGCGATTGCTGTTGCATCAGTCCCAGCATGGGGTGTCTCCTGTCAGGGCGGTGGTCTTGAAAAAAATCATTGTGCACCCAGGCAAGGGTTGCGCGCTGCGTAAAACCCGCCAAACAGCGGGTACTTGTCAAGGGCGTGACAATTGGAACTATGTCACTTGCCTCTTTGGACTCCCCCGCCAGCGCCCCGCACGACGACCCCGTGCTGAACTGGACGCACCGCCTGACCCAACTGGGCCCCCGGTTTTTCACACCCTTGCAGCCCACACCGGTTTCCGCCCCGCGCTGGGCTGCGCGCAACGAGACTTTGCGCGCCGAGTTGGGCTGGCCCAGCGCACTGTTTGACGATGAACACCTGCAAGCCTTCGCGGGCAATTCGCTGATGGTGGGCTCCCAGCCTCTGGCCACGGTGTACAGCGGCCACCAGTTTGGCCAATGGGCGGGCCAGTTGGGCGACGGCCGCGCCATCTGGTTGGGCGAGGCCGAATCTGCCCAAGGCCCCCAAGAAATCCAGCTCAAAGGCGCGGGCCGCACGCCCTACTCACGCGGGGGTGATGGTCGTGCCGTGCTGCGCTCGAGCATCCGCGAGTATTTGTGCAGCGAAGCCATGCACGGCTTGGGCATTCCCACCACCCGGGCACTGAGTCTGGTGGCCTCCCCCGAGCCGGTGCGGCGTGAAACCATGGAAAGCGCCGCTGTGGTGGCCCGCGTGGCCCCCAGCTTCTTGCGTTTTGGGCACTTTGAACACTTTTCGGCCCAAGGCGACACGGACAGCCTGCGCGCCCTGGCCGACCATGCCATAGCCCACCACCTGCCCGAATGCCGTGAGCGCGCCGCGCTGTGGCAGGGCAATCTTTACGCGGCCCTGCTGGACGAGGTGCAAGAACGCACCGCCAAACTGTTGGCGCAATGGCAAGCGGTCGGTTTTTGCCACGGCGTGATGAACACCGACAACATGAGCCTGCTCGGTCTGACCATCGACTATGGCCCCTTTCAGTTCCTGGACGGCTTTGACCCCGGCCACATTTGCAACCACTCGGACCACCAAGGCCGTTACGCCTATGGCCGCCAACCGAATGTCGCTTACTGGAACTTGTACTGCCTGGCCCAGGCCTTGGCCCCGTTGATCGACGACCACGACATGACGCTGCAGGTGCTGGAGGGTTACAAAAACCTGTTCCCCCGCTTCTTGGGCGATGCCATGCGGGCCAAACTGGGCCTGGTTGGCGACTTGGCCCCCGAGTCCGAGCGTGAAACCGACTGGACCCTGGTGGAAGACGTGATGCAAATCATGGCGGCAGAAAAAGTGGACTTCACCTTGTTTTGGCGTCAACTGAGCCAAGCCGTGGTGATGCAATCGACCGTTTCTTCTTTGACCGATGCGGATTGGAGCACCGTGACCGATTTGGTACTGGACCGCCCTCGCCTGCTGGCTTGGCTCTCGCGTTACACCGAGCGGGCAGGTCCAAGCCACTTCGCGGCCATGGGGCAGCAGATGCTGCGCAGCAACCCCAAATTCGTGCTGCGCAACCACTTGGCCGAAACCGCCATCCGCCAAGCCCAGGCGGGTGACTTCTCGGAAATCGACACCTTGTACAACTTGTTAAAGTCCCCCTTCGAAGAGCATCCGGGCTTTGAAGCCTATGCCGACTTGCCGCCCGACTGGGCGGGTCAACTGGAAATCAGCTGTTCATCATGAGCCTCATCACAAAAACCGAAAAAGAGTGGCGCGAGCTGCTGGCCGCCAAAGGTGCCGAGCCTGTGGCCTTTGCCGTCACGCGCCAAGCCGCCACCGAGCGGCCTTTCACAGGCAAATACGAGGGCCACTGGGCCAAGGGCAATTACCGCTGCATTTGCTGCGACGCCGAATTGTTCAAATCTGACACCAAATTCGACGCCGGCTGCGGCTGGCCCAGCTTCTCGCAGGCCTCGTCGGAAGGAGCCATTGAAGAGCGCGTGGACACCAGCCATGGCATGCGCCGCGTGGAAACCGTCTGCGCCCAATGCGGCGCGCATCTGGGACATGTGTTCGAAGACGGCCCCGCCCCCACGGGCCTGCGATACTGCATGAACTCCGCTTCGTTAGACTTCGAGCCTTCCTGACCTCTCCCGGCCGCGCCCTGTTGACGCGGCAACTGACCCCCAACATGAAACTCATCCTCGACTTTTTCCCCATCTTGCTGTTTTTTGGCGCGTACAAGATGGCCGACATCTACACCGCCACGGCGGTGCTGATGGGTGCGACCGTGCTGCAAACGGCCATCATCTACAAGATGGACGGCAAGCTGCAAACCATGCACAAGATCACGCTGGTGCTGGTGTTGGGCTTTGGCGCCCTGACGCTGAGCCTGCACGATGAGCGTTTCATCAAGTGGAAACCCACCTTGCTTTACTCGGGCCTGGCGATTGCACTGGCCGTGGCGCACTGGCTGTTGAAGAAAAACTTTTTGCACATGCTGCTGGGCACGCAACTGCAATTGCCGCACGCCGTCTGGAACCGCCTGAACCTGTCGTGGATGCTGTACTGCGTTTTCATGGCCGCCATCAATGCCTATGTGGCCCACTACTTCAGCACCGAAGCCTGGGTGAACTTCAAGCTCTGGGGCTATGTCTTTCCCTTGGTCTTCATTTTGGGACAGGGTCTGTACATCTCGCGCTACTTGCCCAAAGAGGATAATGCGGCCCAAAACGGTGATCAAAAATGAACACCACTGCACTGCCCTTGAGTGAGCAAATCCATGCCCGCTTGACCGAGCGCCTGCAGCCCACCGCGCTGCGCGTGATCGACGAAAGCTCGGCACACGCCGGACATGTGGGCGCCAATGACAGTGGCCAGGGCACACACATGCGGGTGTTCATTGCCTCACCCCTATTTACCGGTATCAGTCGCGTTCAGCGCCATCGCCTTGTGTATGATGCGCTGCAAGATTTCATTGACCAAGGCTTGCATGCCTTGGCCATCGAGCTGATCTGAACCGGGCCGTCATCCTTGGGTGGCAGCCCCTTTTTTTGAACCCTTGACCCATCTCTGACACGCGGTCTCTCTTAGGAAAAAACGATGAAAAAGCACATGCTCAGCGCCGCTTTGGTGGCCTTGCTGGCGTCCCCTGTACTGGCGCAAAACCTGGCCGTGGTCAACGGCAAGCCCGTGCCTTCGTCACGCGTCAAAGCACTGCAGCAGCAAGTTGAAGCCTCGGGCCGCCCCGTGACCCCTGAGGTGATGGCACAGATTAAAGAAGAGCTGATCGCCCGCGAAGTCTTTATGCAAGAAGCCCGCAAGCGCGGTCTGGATGCCTCTGACGACTACAAAACCCAACTGGAACTGGCCCGCCAGACCATCCTGATCCGCCAGTTGTTTACCGACTTTCAAAAGAAAAACCCCGTCACTGACGCCGACATCAAGGCCGAGTACGACAAGTTCGTCAAGGAAAACGGCGGCAAGGAGTACCGTGCCCGCCACATCCTGGTGGAAAAAGAAGACGAAGCCAAGGCCCTGATTGCCGAGATCAAAAAAGGTGGCAGCTTTGAAGAATTGGCCAAAAAAGCCTCGAAAGACCCAGGGTCTGGCGCCAACGGTGGTGACCTGGATTGGGCAGCCGCAGGCAGCTATGTGCCCGAGTTTTCGGGTGCCATGGTGAAACTGGACAAGGGCCAGATGACGGATGCCCCCGTCAAGAGCCAGTTTGGCTTTCACATCATCCGCGTGGACGATGTGCGCGAGGCCCAGTTGCCCAAGCTCGACGAGGTCAAGCCTCAGATTTCTCAGCAGTTGCAGCAGCAAAAGCTGAGCGCCTACCAAGAAGGTCTGCGCAGCAAAGCCAAGATCCAGTGATCGGGGCTTGGGTCACCTGAAAAACGCGACTTCGGTCGCGTTTTTGTTTTCTGGGGTTCTGTGGTCAAAAGGCATGGGCGCGGGCTGGGGTTCAGAGGCGCTTCGCTTTGCCACATCACCCCATCCCGCGCCCAAGCCTTTTGTGGGGCGTCTCTGGTGAGCGCACCTCGAAATGCAGGAGTTCCAGTTCCAGGTCCCGGCATGACTTGGCAAACCCGAAGGCAGCGCCGAACATAACACCTGCACCAGCACCACGAACACCCATGCCCTGAAGTGGTGGGCACTGGCCGGGGTGATGTGGCAAAGCGAAGCGCCTCTGAGCCCCGGCCAGTGCCCGCCAATTCAGGGCTCCCCAAGAGTTACAGGGCCACCCAAGAGTTACAGGCCCACCCAAGAGTTACAGGGCTCTCGCATGGCTGGAAGACACAAACTGGGATAATCCCAGCCCATGCAGCCTCACCAACTCGAACTCCTCGCCCCCGCCCGCACCTTCGACATCGGCATCGAAGCCATCAACCATGGCGCTGACGCGGTCTACATTGGCGGCCCGTCTTTTGGGGCACGCTCCACGGCGGACAACAGCGTTCAGGACATTGCCAAACTGGTGCAATACGCCCACCGCTTTCACAGCCGCATTTTTGTCACGCTCAACACCATCTTGCGCGACGACGAATTGGAAGGCGCACGCAAGCTGGCCTGGCAGCTTTACGACGCAGGCGTGGATGCCTTGATCGTGCAGGACATGGGCCTGCTCGAGATCGACATGCCGCCGATTCAGCTGCACGCCAGCACGCAGACCGACATCCGCACACCCGAAAAAGCCCGATTTTTGCAAGACGCGGGGCTGAGCCAGATCGTGTTGGCCCGCGAACTCACACTGCCGCAGATCAGCGCGATCCGCGACGTGATCGACACCGAGCGCACCGTGATCGAGTTTTTTGTGCACGGCGCTTTGTGCGTGGCCTACAGCGGCCAGTGCTTCATCAGCCACGCCCACACCGGGCGCAGCGCCAACCGGGGCGATTGCTCGCAGGCTTGTCGCTTACCGTACGAAGTCAAAGACGCGCAAGGCCGCATCGTGGCGCACGACAAACATGTGCTGAGCATGAAAGACAACAACCAAAGCGAGAACTTGCGCGACCTGGTGGACGCGGGCATTCGCAGTTTCAAGATCGAAGGCCGTTACAAAGACATGGCCTATGTGAAAAACATCACGGCCCACTACCGCAAGCTGTTTGACGAAGTGCTGACCGAGCGACCCGAGCTGGCCCCGGCTTCACATGGCCGCAGCACCTTCAGCTTCGAACCCGATCCGAACCAGAACTTCAACCGCGAGTTCACCGACTACTTTGTGCAGGGCCGCAAGGAAGACATTGGCGCGTTTGATACGCCCAAAAACCCCGGCCAGCCGATTGGCTGGGTCAGCAAGGTGACGGCCGAACACGTCGAGATCACCACCGACGACCCGACCACCGAACTGCACAACGGCGATGGGCTTTGTTACTACGATCTGCAAAAAGAACTGGTGGGCCTGCAGATCAACCGTGCCGAGGCCGCTAAAGCCAAGGGCGTGTGGAAGCTTTACCCCAAAGACCCCATGGACGGTTTCAAAGACTTGCGCCAGGGCGTGCAGGTCAACCGCAACCGCGACATGAGCTGGGTGCGCACGCTGGACAAAAAGTCTGCCGAGCGGCGCATGGGCGTGTGGATGCAGTTGGCCGAAACAACCAGCGGTCTGCAACTGACCCTGACCGATGAAGCGGGCCACACCGGCACCGCGGCATTGGCCATCGAATGGCAAGCCCCCAAAGACGCAGCACAAGCCGAGGACAAACTCAAAACCGCTTTGGGCAAACTGGGCGTCACCCTGTTTGAACCGCTGGATGTCCAACTCGCCCTGCCCCGCCCTTGGTTCGTGCCGCCCTCACAGCTCAACGCCCTGCGCCGGGACGCCGTGCAGGCGCTTGAAAACGCCCGCACCCAAGGCCTGTACCGCCTGCCGCGCGCGGTGCCGGTGAAGCCGCCCGTGGCTTACCCCGAAGACACGCTGACCTATTTGGCCAATGTGTTCAACCAAAAAGCCCGCGACTTTTACGCCAAGCACGGCGTGAAGGTCATTGATGCGGCCTATGAAAGCCAGGAAGAGTTGGGCGAAGTCAGCCTGATGATCACCAAGCACTGTGTGCGCTTTTCCTTGAGCCTCTGTCCCAAGCAGGCCAAAGGCGTGACCGGCGTGCAAGGCACGGTGAAAGCCGAGCCCATGCAGCTCATCAACGGCAAAGAAAAACTCACCCTGCGCTTTGACTGCAAGCCCTGCGAGATGCATGTGGTGGGCAAGATCAAGAAGTCGGTGCTCAACGCTGTGCCCGAAAGCCCGGTGCTGTTTTACAAGACCCGACCGGTGGTGGGTTTGCACTGATATTGACGCCATGCATCCTTAAAAATGCATAAAAACTTGACTTCGACGGCCGTCTGCTTGGGCATCTTCCTTTTGCCGTTTTCCCAAGTCACTTGAGGGCATGCGGCTCACCCCACAGCCGCCTTGCGCCAGGCTCAGCCCCTTGCGCGTGAGAACAACTGCAGACCCCCCACCACAAGCGCCCCAGCCACCAAACCTGTCAGGCCACCTGCCAGACTGTTGATCCAGGGCTCCGCCCATGCCCACGACTGCGCCCAGTGGGCGACGGCATGGCCAAGGGCAGGCAGGCCGTGCAGCAAAATGCCACCGCCCACCAAAAACATGGCGGCCGTGCCGAGCACCGACAGGGCTTTCATGAGCCATGGCGCAAAGACCAACAGGCCACGCCCCAAGACTTGCGCCGTGGGGCTGGCTTGTTGGGTCAGATAGAGCCCCGCGTCGTCGAGTTTGACGATGCCGCCCACCAAACCGTACACACCCACCGTCATGACCAAAGAGATGCCCACCAGCACGGCCACTTGCTGCGCAAAGCTGGCCGCAGCTACTGTGCCCAGGGTGATGACAATGATCTCGGCCGACAAGATGAAATCGGTGCGCACCGCGCCTTTGATTTTGTCTTTTTCGAAGGCCACCAGATCCACCTGCTCATTGGTCACAGCCTGAAGCAGTTGGGTCTGGCGAGTTTGGGCTTCTTCGCGGCTGTGAAAAAAGGCGTGAAGCAGTTTTTCGGCCCCTTCAAAACACAAAAACAAACCACCCAGCATGAGCAAGGGCGAGATCAACCAGGGCGCGATGGCGCTGATGGCCAAAGCGGTGGGCACCAAGATAGCTTTGTTGAGCAAAGAGCCTTTGGCCACGGCCCAAACCACGGGCAGTTCGCGGTCGGCTTTGACGCCCGTGACTTGCTGAGCGTTCAGGGCCAGGTCGTCTCCCAGCACGCCGGCGGTTTTTTTCGCGGCCATTTGCGTCATGGCCGCCACATCATCGGCCGCCGCTGCACTTTGGCGGGCGGCTACTTTGGTCATGGTGGCGACATCGTCCAGCAAGGTAGCGATGTCGTCGATCAGGGTCAGCAAACTGGAGGCGGCCATAGGGGTGTTTTTTCAAAAAATAATTCGAGTGCACATCAGCGCCATAGATTTTGCCGGGCTTGGCCCTTGGCATCGCGGTCAATGACAGGGTCTTCGTGGATGCACACACCATACCGTAGCCCCAAGGGATCGGTGGCCTCGGTGATCGACGCAGCGGCCAGACCCAGCGGCAGGCTGGGAAATTTCTTGCAGATGCTCAATACCCTTGTCAATCTCAACCCAGTGGCTTCAAGAGTTCATTCAGATCAGACTCGCCAAACAGCGGTTCTTTGCGCTGCAGGGCACCCGAATACATGTCTTGCGCCAGTTGGGCTTTGCGCTCTTGCAGGGCCAGCATGCGCTCTTCAATCGTGCCCTGGGCCACCAGTTTGAGCACCCAAACGCTTTGCGTTTGGCCAATGCGGTGGGCCCGGTCGGTGGCCTGGTTTTCCACGGCAGGGTTCCACCACGGGTCGTAGTGAATCACGGTGTCGGCCTGCGGCAGGTTCAGGCCCACGCCACCGGCTTTGAGGCTGATGAGGAACAGTGGCACTTGTCCGCTGGCGAACTGGTCGATGATCGTGTCGCGGTTTTTGCTTTGGCCGGTGAGCTTGACCCAAGGGATGCCCAAGCGCGGCAGCTCTTGCTCGATCAAACTCAGCATTTGGGTGAACTGCGAGAACAGCAAAATCTTGCGCCCTTCAGCCACCATCTCGGGCAGCATGTCCAGCAGTTGCTCCAGCTTGGCCGATTGTTTGACTTGGCTGGCAGCGCCCAACTTGAGCAAGCGTGGGTCGCAACACACCTGGCGCAGTTTGAGCAGCGCATCCAGAATGGTGATTTGCGATTTGGCCAAACCCTGTGCATTCAGGGCTTCGCGTACGGTTTTTTCCATGCCCAGTCGGATGGTTTCATAGAGGTCGGCCTGTTGGCCTTGCAGGGGCACGGGCATCAGGGTTTCGACCTTGGGCGGTAGCTCGCTGGCCACCACATCCTTGGTACGGCGCAGCATGAAGGGCGTGATGCGCTTGCGCAGCTGGTCCATTTTTTCGCTGTTGCCTTGGCGCTCAATCGGGTTGCGAAACAGCTCGGCAAAGCGCTTTTGGCTGCCCAGAAAACCCGGCATTAAAAAGTGGAACAGGCTCCACAGCTCGCCCAAATGGTTTTCCATGGGCGTGCCAGACAGGCACAGGCGGTGCGCGGCCGGGATGTCGCCCACGGTTTGCGCGGCGTGGGTGTTGGCGTTCTTGATGTTTTGCGCTTCGTCCAAGACCAGCATGTGCCAGTCGATGGCCAGCCACAATTCCCGGTCGCGGTGCAGCAAAGAGTAAGGCGTGAACACGATGTCAAACCCGTTCAGGTCTTGTGCAGTCTCATGGCGAGACAAGCCATGGTGGATGTGGGTGCGCAGACCAGGGCAAAAACGGGCCGCCTCGCGCTGCCAGTTGCCGAGCAAACTCACCGGCGCCACGATGAGGGCGGGTTGCTTCAGGCGACCGGCTTGTTTTTCCGTCAGGATGTGCGCGAGCGTCTGCAGGGTTTTGCCCAAACCCATGTCGTCGGCCAGGATGCCAGCCAACTGGTTTGTGCGCAAAAACTGCAACCAGTTCAGGCCCTGCTGCTGGTAGGGTCGCAATGTCGCTTGCAAGCTGGCGGGCGCGCTCACCTCGGGCAGGCTGTCAAGGCCACGCATTTGCTGCACCAGCTTCATCAGTCTTTGGGCACCCGTCCAAGCCACGCCCTCCCCCAGCGACGCGGCAGAGCGCAAGGCTTCCAGGCGTGACAAGCGCAGCTCGTCGCCGCTCCAGTCGCGCCCGCGCTCTGACACCAGCTCCATCAGCGTGTTCAGCCAAGGCGCGATTTTGGCGGTGGGCAGTTTCACAAAGCCTTCGCCTTGCAGCTCGGGCAGGTACAAAAACGGGGGCAAGCTGGCGGTATCCCCTTCGGCGGTGGCCACGCTGATGCGGGCCAAAGCCGTGAGGATGGTCGGAACCCAAGGCAGGATGTTCACCCTCTGGCCGTCGATGTCCATGCCCAGTGACAGATCAAACCAGGGCGAGGTCTCGGGCGCATCCACATCGCCAGACAGGTCGATGTGCACATCGTCGGCCAGGCGCAGCCAGCGGCTTGTGGCCGATTCGAAATGCACCTCAAAACCCGCCTCGCGCAAGGGGGCAAAATCACTCTCCAGCCACTGCAGCCAACGCTGCTGGGATTGGGGCGGTGCGAAACCCAGCATGTTCTGTCCCATCAAAGACAGCCCCAAAGTGCCAAGCACTTCCCAGACTTTGAGCTCACCGGGCAAATCGCGCACCAGCATGCGGGCCTGCGAGCCATGGCCAACCAAGACGCGAATTTGCGTGCCCGCCCAAAAGCCGCGCTGGCCCGCGTAATCAAAACTCAATTCGGCCTGAAACAAGCCGTGTGTGTCCCGGTTTGCAGGCGGCACAGGGGCAATGTCCATGACAGGCCGGGGCGAAACGCCACGGATCTCAGGCATGTGAACGATCACGGGCGGCAAGGGCACGGGCCCCAGGCGCGCCAACAACTGGTTCTGGAATTTGAACACCACGCTTTCGGGCAGCACGGGCGCGCTGGACATCACCTGTAACTCATTGGCGCTCAGGCCTTGCGTGTTCAGGGGGCCGCAGTGGCCTTGCAGCGTGTCCATGTAAAAAGGCGGCTCGTTCAGGCCATAGACCACACCCACTCGCTGGGCTTGCATGCTCAGCTTCCAGCCGCCTGGCAAATTGTCTTGTGCGGGCACCTGCTGCCATACGCCAACCAAGGCTTCGGCAGCATCGCGCCACTGCAGGCTAACCGCGCCTTCGGCAGACATCAGGCGGCCAGTCTGGCTGCACAGCTTGAGAAGCAGTTGGCCTGGCATGCCGTGCAGCTTGACCTCACCCTGAAACCCATAAGAGCTGAAGCTGCTGGCCGCCGGACAGGCTTTCATCAGGTCAAAAATGTCACGGTCCAGCGGGCTGCTGCTGGCCCAGATCGGATCGTGCAACGAGGGCTCGTTGCTGACTTTCTTGGGCTTGCCCCACTCGCCATGGCGCTTTTGCACGGCCCGCTTGACGCTCAGGTGCAACAAGGGCTTATGCCCCAAATAGGCCACAGAAAGCAAGTAAACAAACTGGTCCTGTGTGGCCCCGGGCAAGTTGTAAGCGGCCGGGCCGTTGGCGTTTTCCAGCCGGGTCAGCCACTCGCGGGCTTGGTATTCGGCGTGGCTCAAGGCCCGCTCTTTTTCCATCTGGCTGCGACGCGCCAGCACCTCGGGCGAAGGCCCGTCGCTCCCCCATTCGTTGAGCAAAGCCAGGCCCTGCATGGAGGCCAAAATACCCAAGGCTGCACCGTGTTTGCAATAGCGCCCGACCGGGCAGGTGCAGCCGCTGCGCCACTCGTTCAGGTTGCCGCCCGGGCTCACGCGCAGCTCGGCATTCACGGTGTAGGGACGCACCTCACTGCCTTCCACCTGGCCTTGCAAACGCCAGCCTTCGCCATCGGGCGTGAGCTGCGAAGAAATCACTTTGTTTTGCAGGTACAGCGTGGTGCCTCGCGACCAAGCGCCCTGGTCAAAATAAAACGCCAATTGCGAAGGGGGGAACCACTGGCGTGGCGTGTCGGACTTCATGCGATCACGATCTCAGCCCACCCACTTGCGGGCGTTTTGCCAGACGCGAAGCCAAGGGCTGGCCGTTGAAATGTCGCCACTTGTCCAGCTCATCTGCACATGGCGGAACACGCGCTCGGGGTGCGGCATCATGGCCGTGAAACGCCCGTCGGCCGTGGTCACAGCCGTGAGCCCCCCCGCGCTGCCGTTGGGGTTGAAGGGGTATTGCTCAGTGGCTTGGCCGTGGTTGTCCACAAAGCGCATGGCCGCGATGGACTGGGCTGCATTGCCACGGTGTTTGAAGTTGGCAAAGCCTTCGCCGTGCGCCACCGCAATGGGCAAACGGCTGCCCGCCATGCCTTGCAAGAACAGGCTGGGCGATTCGAGCACTTCGACCATCGACAGACGCGCTTCAAAACGCTCGCTCTGGTTGGTGGTGAAACGCGGCCAATTCTGCGCGCCGGGGATGATGTCGGCGAGTTCGGCAAACATCTGGCAGCCGTTGCACACGCCCAGACTAAAGGTGTCGGTGCGGCCAAAAAAGCCTTTGAACTGCTCGGACAGTTGTGGGTTGAAGGTGATGCTGCGTGCCCAGCCAATGCCCGCGCCCAAGGTGTCGCCGTAGCTGAAACCGCCGCAAGCGACCAGACCCTGGAAGTCGGCCAAGTTGGCTCGGCCAGATTGCAGGTCGGTCATGTGCACGTCGTGCGACTCGAAGCCCGCTTTGTGGAAGGCGTAGGCCATTTCCACATGCGAGTTGACGCCCTGCTCGCGCAAGATGGCCACTTTGGGGCGCGACAAATTCAGAAATGGCGCGGCCACGTTTTCAGCTGGGTCAAAGCTCAGCGCCACATGCATGCCGGGGTCGCTGGCCAGGCCTGCGGCGGCGTGTTCGGCGTCGGCACAAGCCGGGTTATCGCGCTGCTGGCAAATCTTCCAGCTCACGCTGTCCCAGACCTGGTGCAGGTCTTCGAGCTTGGCGGCAAACACCTCTTTGGTGTCGCGCCAGATGCTCAGTTCGCCCACGCCTTTTTGGATGGTCGATTGCACAGGCCGGGTCTTGCCAATGACATGCGTGTGTTTGGACAGGCCGTGTTCGCGCAAGGTTTGCAAAACGTCATTGCGCTCAGCCGTGCGCACTTGCAGCACCACGCCCAGCTCTTCGTTGAACAAGGCCTTGAGGGTGAGTTCTTCGCGGCGGGCGCTGACCTGACCTGCCCAGTTCTTGGCGTCGCCATGGTCGGCGCGGCTGTCGGTGATGCCGTCGCCTTCGGTGACCAGCATGTCCACATTGAGCGCCACGCCCACATGGCCTGCAAAAGCCATCTCGGCCACAGCGGCCAGCAAGCCGCCGTCGCTGCGGTCGTGGTAGGCCAGGATCTGGCCTTTGGCGCGCAAAGCGTTGACAGCGTTCACCAAGTTGACCAGGCTTTTCGGGTCTTCCAGATCAGGGACTTGGTCGCCAAACTGGTCCAACACCTGTCCCAGCACGCTGCCGCCCATGCGGTTGCGGCCCTGGCCCAAGTCGATCAGCAGCAGGCTGGTGTCGTCGGTTTGCGCATCCAGCTGCGGCGTCAGCGTGCCGCGCACATCGGGCAAGCTGGCAAAGGCGGTGATGATCAGGCTGACGGGCGAAGTGACCTTGCGGGTTTCACCCTTGTCGGTCCACTGTGTGCGCATCGACAAGCTGTCTTTACCCACCGGGATCGAGATGTCCAGCGCCGGGCACAACTCCATGCCCACGGCCTTGACGGTTTCGTACAGCGCGGCGTCTTCGCCGGGCTCGCCGCAAGCGGCCATCCAGTTGGCCGACATCTTGACGCGGGGCAGCTCGATGGGTGCGGCCAGCAAATTGGTGATGGCCTCGGCCACGGCCATCCGGCCAGACGCTGCGGCGTTGAGCGAGGCCAGCGGCGTGCGCTCGCCCATGCTCATGGCTTCACCGGCAAAGCCTGCGTAGTCGGCCAGCGTCACGGCCACGTCGGCCACAGGCACTTGCCAGGGGCCGACCATTTGGTCGCGGTGCGTCAGGCCACCCACGGCGCGGTCGCCAATGGTGATCAAAAAGCGCTTAGACGCCACGGTGGGGTGGCTCAACACGTCGATCACGGCTTTTTGCAAACTCACGCCCGTCAGGTTCATGGCGGGCGATTGGCGACGCACGGTCTTCACATCGCGGTGCATTTTGGGCGGCTTGCCCAGCAGCACGTCCATGGGCATGTTGACAGCGACCCCCACGCTCCCCACTTCGTGTGGTTCGCTGCCCCCCGAGGGGGCTGTGCTTGATTGGGACGGTCCGGCGCTTCGCACAGGCGATTCTTGGCCTTGGTCTTCCAGCACCAGCTGGCGCTCTTCGGTGGCCACCCCGATCACCGCAAACGGACAGCGCTCGCGTTCGCAAAAAGCGGTGAACTGCGCCAAAGATTCTGGCGCGATCGCCATCACATAGCGTTCTTGGCTTTCGTTGGACCAGATTTCTTTGGGGGACAGGCCGGATTCTTCGAGCTTGACGGCGCGCAAATCAAATCGCGCGCCCCGGCCTGCATCGTTGGTCAATTCAGGGAAGGCGTTGGACAAGCCGCCCGCGCCCACGTCGTGGATGGCGAGGATCGGGTTGTTGTCACCTTGCGCCCAGCAATGGTTGATGACCTCTTGCGCTCGGCGCTCGATCTCGGGGTTGCCGCGCTGGACCGAGTCAAAGTCCAGATCGGCCGTGTTGGTGCCGGTGGCCATGGAGCTGGCAGCGCTGCCGCCCATGCCAATGCGCATGCCGGGGCCACCCAATTGAATGAGCAAGCTGCCCGCAGGGAATTCAATTTTTTTGGTTTGCTCGGCGTCGATCTGGCCCAGACCTCCCGCGATCATGATGGGCTTGTGGTACCCGCGCACCACACCGTCCACGGTCTGTTCGTATTCGCGGAAATAGCCCAGCAAATTGGGACGGCCAAACTCGTTGTTGAACGCCGCGCCGCCCAGTGGGCCTTCGGTCATGATCTGCAAGGGGCTCGCGATGTGCTCGGGTTTGCCGCCCGCTTGGTCGGACATGCCGCCCCAGAGTTTGGACACGGTGAAACCGCTCAAACCCGCCTTGGGCTTGGAGCCGCGACCCGTCGCGCCCTCGTCGCGGATCTCGCCGCCTGCGCCGGTCGATGCACCGGGAAATGGCGAAATCGCGGTCGGATGGTTGTGGGTTTCCACCTTCATCAGCACATGGTGCAAGGCTTGTTCGCTCTGATACGCCGCGCCCTGCTTGCCGGTCCTGGCCACAAATCGCTCAATCGTGTGGCCTTCCATCACCGAAGCGTTGTCCAAATACGCCACCACCGTGTGCTGGGGGCTCAGCTGGTGCGTGTTGCGGATCATGCCGAACAGGCTCTTGGGCTGGGCCACGCCGTCGATGGTGAACTCGGCGTTGAAAATCTTGTGGCGGCAGTGTTCGCTGTTGGCCTGTGCGAACATCATCAACTCCACATCGGTGGGGTTGCGCTGCAAGCCCGTGAAGGCGTTGACCAAATAATCGATTTCGTCTTCGGCCAGGGCCAGGCCCCAGGTCTTGTTCGCGGCTTCAAGTGCCGCGCGGCCACCGGCCAGCACATCCACATGGTCCATGGGTGCGGGCTCAAGGGCCGTGAACAAGGCCGCCGCCTCATCTCGGCTGGTCATGGCCGATTCGGTCATGCGGTCATGCAACACCGCTGCAACTTGGTTCAGTTCCTCGACCGAGAGTTTGGCGCTGCTGAACAAGCCCGACTTGAGCGTCAACCGGTATTCGGTCAGGCGCTCCACCCGGCGCACATCAAAACCGCAGTTGTGGGCGATGTCGGTGGCCTTGGACGCCCAAGGCGAGACGGTGCCCAAGCGAGGGCTGACCACGATCATTGGGCCATCAACAGGTCCGGCATAGGGTTCGCCGTAAGTCAGAAGTGCGGAAAGAGTCTGTTTTTGGGCCTCGGCCACAGGCTCGGTCGTGGCAACCAGGTGGACAAAACGGGCTGAAATGGCCTGGATCTGAGGAGAAATGACGGCCAAACGTGGCAAAAGCTGGGCCATGCGAAAGTCGCTGAGGGCGCTGGCGCCTTCAAAAGTCGTGATGTGCAGGGACACGGGGTGGCCTTGTAAAGAGACAGAAAACCGTCATTCCGGGGCCGC
>JAIXOZ010000130.1 GCA_027486495.1 Comamonadaceae bacterium
AGGCTCACTGTGCCGATGTCCATGCTGCCCAGCAGCACAATGTTGCCTTGCCGGTTTTCCACGGTCTGCGCCTGCACCACGCCCGTGTTGTTCACCGCATTGGCCAGCAAGTTACCCGCAGCCTGGGTGCTCATGAGCACCTGGCCGCCATCGGCTTGCAGCAAGCCGCCATTGCTCAGCAGAGCGTTGGCCACGCCTTGGTCCACGCGCACGCTCAGCAGTCGATCACCCAACACGTCCAGCGTCATGGCCTGACCAGCCGCCAAGGCCACGCTGCCACGCGGAGCCACGACGGTGCCCTGGTTGTTCACTTGGGCCCCCAACAAAGCCACATAGCCGCCGTCTGCCGATTGCAATGTGCCCTGATTGCGCAGCTCGGCGGCGCCTGCACCCGAAAAACGGTAGCGTCCGGCCATGAAGTCAGCATCGCTGATGTTCAGTGTCGAGGCCACCAAGCCCCCCACATCGACCGAGGCACCAGACCCGAACAAGATGCCGTTCGAGTTGACCAGGAACACTTGGCCGTTGGCCGACAAGCGGCCCAAAATCGCCGAGGGGTCTGCGCCGGTCACACGGTTGAGGGCCACCGCGCTTCGGCCGGGCTGCACGAACTGCACCGCTTGCCCCGCCGCAACACCAAAGCTTTGCCAATTGATCGCCACATGCGGCGTGGTTTGGGTGATCGTGGTTTGCCCTGCCACCTGGGAGATGCTGGCGCTGCCCGCACTGACCACGCCGCCTTGGGGTGTGGCCACGGCCAACCCACCCCAAGCCAGCATCACGGCCAATGGCAAAGACCGCCAAGCCCAAACGGTCCGGCCTCCATCCAGTGTCCTTGAACTTGGAGCGGCACCGAACACCGTTGACGTGGCCACACAGCCCCGCGCTGTCGCGTATTCACAAGTGGCCACACAGGTGCCGGTGCGCGGGTTCCAGAGGGTTCGGAAAATTTGGTTCATGTCAGAGTCCTTGGTTTCGGTGAAGCGCACAGAGCCCGTGGCCAGTGCAGTTGAAGCGGGATGTTTTGGGCAGGTCTTAGAAGTACTTGACCGCCTGCACCCAGACGCGTCCGGATTTGTCGGGGGCCGAGAGCGCGTCTTCATGGCCCAACTTGTGGGCGTAAAACGCTTTGAAGGAGAAGTCGCGTGCCCGTGTCCAGTACATTCCCACACCTGCACCGCTCAGATGGCGTCGCTGGTTTTCAGCCAGCCAAGGCGTGTGGTGGTGCTTGACCGTACCCGCATCAAGGAACGCCGTCAGATACACCTGGCTTGTGGCACCGGCGGGCAATCTCAATTGTTGACGCGCCTCCAGCGTTAACAGCAAACCCTCGTCGGCATAGGCCTCGCCCTCAGGATAAGCGCGCACGCCGTACATGCCACCCAATTCCATCTTCTCCGAGACGTCCAGGTTTTTCGAGGCCATCTGCCCACTCAAGGACGCCGACAAAGTCAGGCTGTCATTGGCGCGTTGCACACGCGATAAGGAAAAGGCCAGCTTGTTGTAATGCCCATCACTTCGGGCGGTGTCGGCGTCACGCTGCAACGCTGCGGGCGTGCGGATGTCAATGTTTCCAGTTGACCATGCCAGGAAATAGCTGTTCAGGCCTCCACCGCCCCAAGCGTCTCGCTGGTCTCCGTACCATGTGGCCACGGCCACTTGGGCGCGTTTGTCGGTCACCGAGGGTTCGGCATCGATACGGTCCTGAAAAGTCTTGGCCTCCAGTGACAGGCCGATGGACATGTTGCTTTGGCGCGTTCGCCGCAAAGGGTAAGTGCCAAACACCGTGGCAATGCGGGCGTGGCCGTTGGCTTGCAGGGCTGCAAACTCACGCTCCAGCTTGTAAGCCAGGTCGCTGTAGGCCAGGCCCACACGCCCTCGGCCTAAGGGGGTTTGGTAAGACGCACGCCCGTAGCGCAAGCCCGTTCCAGAGGTGAGCACACGCAAGCTGGCCAAGTCGCCCCGGCCTGAGGGGTTGTTCAGGTTCACCGTCGCACCCAAGCGCTCTTCACCGGTGTAGCGGTTGCCCGCGTTGTCGGCGTCCACGCTGCCGCTGATGCGGGCACCGGGCGCGACCTCAACCACCAGATCCGACAGGCCCAAGCTCGCGCCGGGCACCAAGGTGGAGCTCACTTGCACGCCCGGTACATCTGACAGCAAGAGCAGACGCTCTTCCAAAGGGCGCAACGTGATCGCATCACGGTGGTTCAAACCCGCCAGCAAGTCTTTGGCCACTTGGCTGTCCAAGCGGCTGGTGTTGTTCACTTGAACTTGGCCATACTGCCCTTCCAAAACTGTCAAGCTGCCCACGCCATCCCGGATTTCCTGGGCTGGCAAATAGGCCCGGGCCATCAAGAAACCGTTTCGTCTGTAATGCTGCGTGATACGCTCGGCCATGGCCTGGAGCGTCTGCAAACTCAGCTCACGTCCCGGCTCAAAGCCAGCCACCCGGAGTAAATCGACCTCTGCAAAAGCTGCAGCCCCTGTGACTTGCAATCGCTCCAACCTGAACATCGTGGTCGATGCTTGGGCCTGCGCAGGCGCTTGTTGCGTCTGGACCTGAATCGGTTCAGGGCTGGGCTGTAAATCCAGTGTCCCTTTTTCAGGCCTTGTCGGACTGGGTGTTACTTGCTGCATCTGTCCACCCGCACTGGGCAGCGTTTGCGCCCACGACATCTGCGCCATCATGAGAAGCAAGCAGGGCGTCCATTGTGTTTTGAGCATCGCGATTCTTTCTTGGGTGGGGCGCCCGTGGAATGGGAACACCTGTTTCAGCATGCAGGCCATGACACGGTTTGTCGGTTCGCTGTGACACCAAACACAGGTCTTGAACTGCCCCACGACATGCGGCCGTTGCGATTTTTTCGAGACGGTGTACAGTCCCAGCAGTCAGTGCCTTTTGGTCTTTTGCACGCGCGCTGCACCGATTGCTTTTTTGAACCCCTCATCACCCGGCTACCTGACCAAACAGGAAAGCATTGCGGTTGCAGGTGTGGACGACTTGCTCATCCGTTCCTTGCTCGACAAACACCAGTTTCATGACCCTTTGGACGAAGCGCTGAATCTGGGCATTTCATCGGCCACTTGGCCCCTGTTTGGCTTGCTGTGGCCCTCGGGCATGCGCTTGGCCGAGCGCATGGCACACCGCCCTGTCACGGGTGAGCGCATTCTGGAGATCGGTTGCGGTTTGGGCTTGGCCAGTTTGGTGGCGCACCGCCGTGGCGCGCTGGTCACGGCCAGCGATTGCCACCCGTTGGCGCGTGCTTTTCTGGACGAGAACACCCGACTCAATGGCTTGTTGGCCATGCCCTACTGCCATGGCCTTTGGGGCACAGCTGCAGCCCGAGAAGACGGCCGACCAGTTCTCACACAGGCGCACGATGCGCCCTTGTCCGGCCTGTTCGACCTGATTGTGGGCAGCGACATCCTGTACGAACGTGACGATGCGGGCACATTGGCCCAGTTCATCGATGACCACGCCGCACGCAGCTCAGAGATTTGGGTGATCGACCCCAACCGGGGCAACCGCGCCGCCTTTCACAAACACATGGCGCATGCGGGTTTTGCGATGCACGAACAGGTGCTGGACCAGGCAGCACACCAAGGCGTGGGCGCTTACAAGGGCCGCATGCTGACTTACACGCGCCATTGAGTGGATCCCGGATCAATTCCGGGATGACCTAACAGAAAGTCCAGAATAACCTGTCAGAGAGTTCGCAATGACATCGAAAACCATTCGGAATGAACCTTCTCGGCTGTCACCCCGGACTTGATCCGGGGTCCATGCTCTCACTACCCATCCTCACAGGCTCAGGTCGTAGCCAATCGTGATCGGGGCGTGGTCGGAAAATTTCTCGCCCTTGTAAATGTGTTCGGAGCGGGCCTTGTCGGCCAGAGCCGGTGTTGCCAAGTGGTAGTCCAGACGCCAGCCCACGTTGTTGGCATAGGCTTGGCCCCGATTGCTCCACCAGGTGTAGCAATCGTCGGTGGCGTGCGGCTGCAGGCGACGGTACACGTCTACCAGGCCGCCCTCGGTGGTCAGTTGCGTCATCCAGGCGCGCTCTTCGGGCAAGAAGCCGCTGTTTTTCTGGTTGCTGCGCCAGTTTTTCAGGTCGGCCTGCTGGTGCGCGATGTTCACGTCGCTGCAAACAATGAACTCGCGTTCGCCCTTGAGGGCCATCAGGTGCGGGTACATCACGCTCAGAAAGCGGAACTTGGCCTCCTGACGCTCAGGGCCCGATGAGCCACTGGGAAAGTAGCAGCTGATGATGGACATCTTGCGCGTTGGCGTGTCAAAGCGCAGCTCCACGTAGCGGCCTTCGGCGTCAAATTCGCCACCATCAAACCCGGCCACCACATCGCTGGGCTCGTGACGGGTGTAGACGGCCACGCCCGAATAGCCTTTTTTCTGGGCAAAGTGGAAATAACCCTTGAGGTCCGCCAAGGCCTCGAACTTGCCCGCCACGTCCGGGGCTTGGGCTTTGACCTCCTGCACGCCAATACAATCTGGTTTTTCTTGCGCCAGCCAGGCTTCAACGCCTTTGGTCGTGGCCGAGCGGATGCCGTTGAGGTTAAGGCTGGTGAGTTTGAACAAGGATTTCCCCATGGTGACAGGTCAGGCAAGCAGCGCCAACACACAGGCGCTTGCTCAGGAATTTGTGCAGTTTGCGGTCGATTCGGGCGTCTTGCGCTTTGGGCAGTTCAAGACCAAAGCCGGGCGCATGAGCCCTTACTTCTTCAACGCCGGTCTGTTTGACGACGGTGCCAAGCTGAGTCGACTGGCTCAATTTTATGCACAAGCCCTGCTCGCCAGCGGCATCGAGTTCGACATGATCTTCGGTCCGGCCTACAAAGGCATCCCCTTGGGTGCGGCAGTGGCCATCGAACTGGCCCGTTTGGGCAAAAATGTGCCCTTTGCCTACAACCGCAAAGAGGCCAAAGACCACGGCGAAGGCGGCTCCTTGGTGGGGGCGCCGCTGAAAGGCCGTGTGCTGATCGTGGACGACGTGATGAGCGCGGGCACGGCCGCCCGCGAGTCGATTGCTTTGATTCAGGCCGCCGGGGCCACGCCACACGCGATCGCCATCGCGCTGGACCGCCAGGAGATGGCCACCGAGAAACAGCTCGACGGAACGGTTCAAGACGTTTCGCACAGCGCTGTTCAGTATGTGCGCAACACCTTGGGCATGCAGGTCTGCACCATTGCCCAGTTGTCTGACCTTTTGTCTTTTTTGTCTTCACAAAGCACGCCCGCCCTTTTGGCACACCACAGCAGTGTGCAAGCTTACCGAGACCGTTACGGGGTTTAAGGTGCCTGCTTGGGGTGTTGATCGGTTGACAACGCCAGCATCCCGAGGTTGTTTTCGGGTTTCATTCAGAGCCACCCAAATGTGTAAAAACGCCTAAATCGCTAAGGCGTTCGGTGTTTTGTTACTTCGAATTTCAATCAATCCAAATCAAGTTCACTGTTTGATGTGCTTCTGTCGGTTTGGTGGGTGTTTTGTGTGTGGGGGTCACAGGCATTCTTGCGGTTTTTGACCGCGTCAAACGCCCCATCCCTGCTTTAACATTTTGTTGAACGCCAATGGCTTTAAAAAATAATATTGAGCGAAATCACCACTTTTAGATATTTTTTGGCGGGAGTACGCCAATTGGTGGATTCGCAAACTGTTTTTGATAGCGAGAATTTCGTTTTTAACGTAGTTGGCAATTCATTACTCATGATTCATCTCGAATGTCAAAAGTGCATTCATTTGGCGAAGTCGCAATCTCAGCGTTTTTTGGGATTTTTGACTGCTTCCCAAACCGCCGGTCAAGTGCTCGTCTTGGCCAGTTTGACTACAGCCATACATGCCCAATCGCTTCCAGAGGTTGTGAACCAAGCACTGCAAACCTACCCGGCGGTTTTGTCTGCGTCTGTCAAGGCGGCAGCAACCCGCACCGACATCACACGTGTTCGCAGCGCCCATTTCCCTCAACTCGGCCTCAACGCGACAGCGACGGCTTTTTCTTCTGGCACTGTGCCCACTGGCACAGAACGGTCTTCCATTTCTCCTACCGCCCGCATCAACTTGTGGTCGGGAGGCAAGATTGAGGCCGAAGCTGAGCGGGCAGAGGCATTGAGCATGGCCTCTGAGCTTCTCTATGCCAATACGCTGGATGATGTGGCCATGCTGGCGGCGGAGGCCTACCTCAATTGGGCCAAAACGGCCGACCTCTACAGTTTGGCTGTCAGAAATGTCAATTCTCACCGTGAAACCCTGAACGACATTCAAAAAATTTCCAAGGCTGACACGGGCCGTCGGGTTGATTATGAACAAGCCTTGGTGCGCATGGAGAATGCCACTTTGGCGCTTCAACAGCGCAAGTCTGATTTTTCACAAGCGATCCAACGTGTTCGGCGCTTTTGGAAAGGAGAGATGGATGCGCGGCCTGTCAATCTAGATTCTCAACTCTCGGACTCAGGTGTTCTGGGCAAGTTACCAACCTCATTGGCTCAGGCCATGGCCATGGTCTCCGACGACTTGCCCACCATTGCGCAAGCGCGCGCGCAGGTTTCAGCCGCGCAGGCTTCCGTTCGGATGGCCAAAAGTCAATACTGGCCCACCGTTGACATGTCTGTCTCACGCCAACTCAATGGCAACACAGGTAAACGTGAGGCTTATACGCAACTCCAAGTCACGGCACCTTTTTACAACGGCGGCGGTACTTCTGCCTTGGTCGAGGGTGCCGTTGGGCAACTCAAGGCCGCTGAATTCGCGTTGGAAGAAGCACGGCTACTGGCTCGGGAAAAAGCTGCTGTAGCTTGGCAAGACTGGGTCTCTGCTCAAGAGCGTGCCAACACAGGCAACTCACAGTCTCTTGTCGGCGAAAGGCTGGTCACGGCCTACCGTGACCAATTTCGAGTTGCCAGACGCTCCTTGCTTGACCTTTTGAACATGCAATCAGACGTCTTTAATTACCGCAGCTCGGCCCAAGCCGCCTTTCACGATGAGCGTCTTGCTCGCGTTCGTCTTTTGGCTGCTACGGGTGATTTGGCTCGTCGTTTTTCAGCTGAACCTGGGCGTGTTTTGACACCCGCTCGATGAGCCACGCTTTGACCCCTGAATGATCCAAAATGGCTAAATTGCTCACCATGCCCACCGCTGTTGGTGCATCTTCCCCTCACAACAGAGTTCTCGAGAGGCCTGTGCCGCCTTCGAACGCACCCCAAAATCCTTCGTCTAATTCCGCGTCCTTGCGCTCTTTTCAAGGTCCTGAGGCCTCTGTTGATCCCCTGCTTTTGTGCATGACCATGGCGGCCCAATCGCTCGGTTTGCCCGTGCATTTCCAAGTGATGCGGGCTGGTTTTGCCTTGGACAGCAAAGGGCGAGTGCCCTTGGACGCTTACCCCGACATGGCCCATAAAAATGGCCTCATGGCCGCTTGGTCTCGGATCGGTTTGGCAGACATTCCGCACTATGTTTTGCCCGTTTTGATGCCATTGGTCGATGGACGCGCTTGTGTCCTGCGATCGATTAGAGACCATGAAGCGATCGTTTGGTGGGCTGACAAGGGTATGGAAGATCACCGCATCCCCTTGCCTGAATTACAGGCCTTGGCCCGCCCTGAAGTGTTGGCCCTGAAACTGCCCCCCAAACGCCATGACCAAACTTTGGCTCCGATGGAGGGCTCTGCCTTCAATTGGTTCTGGGGAACGCTCTGGCGTTTTCGTGGCTTTTACGTTGAATCCATGGTCGCTACTGTGGTGGCCAACGTCTTGACTTTAGCGGTCATCTTTTTCACCATGAACGTTTACGACCGTGTCGTGCCGACGGGTGCTTATACGTCTTTGTGGACATTGGCCATTGGCACCACGGTGGCCATTGTTCTTGAATTCATCATGCGTTGGCTCAAGGCCCGCTTGGTGGATTTGGGTGGAAAAAAGGCAGACTTGGCCATCAATGCCACCTTGCTACGTGAAATCATGGCCATTCGTTTGGAGCACCGGCCACAATCTGTGGGCATTTTTTCCAGCTCCATGCGAGATTTCGAATCTTTAAGGGATTTCTTTTCTTCAGCCTCTTTGGTGCTGGTGACTGACATGCCCTTTGTTCTGATGTTCCTGGCTCTTATCGCCATGGTGGGCGGCCCCTTGGCCTGGATTCCAGCGCTGGTCGTCCCTTTGCTCATCATTGTGGGTTTTGTTTCACAAAAGCCCCTCATGAACGCGATGCGGGCCAACATGAAGGAGTCTGGAGACAAGCAAAGTGTTTTGGTGGAATCTGTTTTGAACTTGGAACTGCTCAAAGCACACAACGCTGAAAATTATTTGCAACGTCGCTGGGAATTGGCGAACTTGGCCGGCGCTGATTCTTATAAGCGCATCCGCAGCATGACCAATTTGATCATGGGTTTAACGACTTCGATTCAACACCTGGTCACTGTTGCGATGGTCGTGGGTGGCGTATACCTTATTCATGCCAACCAGTTGACTCTGGGTGGGCTGATTGCCTCGGTTATTTTGGCAGGTCGTGCAATCTCACCATTGGCCAGCGTGATGTCTTTGGCATCACGTTATCAACAAGCGGCCACATCCCTTGAGACGCTCGACGGTTTGATCAAACGTCCTCGTGATCGCACGCATGGACGAAATTACCTCGTGCCCGACACCATTCATGGTGCTTTGCAAGCAGACAGTGTTGAGTTTGCATATCCTGGCGAACACAAAATTCCCGTGATCAAAAAACTCTCGTTGAGCATTTCGCCTGGTCAAAAGGTGGGCATGTTGGGACGCGTTGGCAGCGGCAAGAGCACTTTATTGCGTTTAATGGCCGGACTGTATGCCCCGGGGGCTGGCACCATACAACTCGACGGCATCGACATGCGGCAAATTGAGCCTACCGAGGTCCGCAATCGCATCGGCTATGTTGGTCAAGACCCTCAGTTGTTCATGGGTACCGTGAGAGACAACCTTATCTTGGCTGACAGCTGGATCACAGATACCAAGATCATCGATGTGCTGAAGTCCTTGAATGTTTACGAAATTGTGGCCTCCCATCCACTGGGTTTGGACATGCCCATCACTGAAGCTGGCGGTGGCTTGTCAGGCGGGCAGCGTCAACTTCTGTCCATTGCCCGAATGATGCTGCGCAACCCTCAATTGGTCTTCATGGATGAACCCACATCCAACATGGACCAGAACACGGAAGCTCGTGTCATTGCGGTGATCAAGGACTGGCTGCGTGGTCGAACACTTCTCATGTGTACCCATCGACCTCAACTGTTGGAGTGGGTGGATGCTATTGCGGTCATTGACAGTGGCCAGTGTGTTGCTTTTGGACCCAAGCAAGAAATGATCGACAAACTTTCCCGTGGAATTGATGTCACTGGCGGCAAGAAACCGGAAGTTTTAGCATGATTAAATTCAAATCTCGTCTTTCAGATTTTGGCGTTAGCACTGTTGAAGATGATGAGCGCCGTGCCAGTCAAGCTTTGGTTTGGGCAACTGGTCTGACTTTGATCTTGGCACTGGCTTGGGCCGCTTTTTTTGAACTTGATGAAATCACAAGGGGCCAAGGCAAAGTGATTCCATCCAGCCGAGAACAAGTGATTCAGAGTTTGGACTCGGGTGTTTTAAGCGAATTGTTTGTGCGTGAAGGCAGTGTTGTTGAAAAAGATCAAGTTCTGTTAAGGATCGATGATGCACGATCCGGAGCTGTGTTTCGTGAAGCGCAAGAAAAGTACTTGGCCTTGTCTGCCCTTGCCGCACGATTGAAAGCTGAGTCCTACGGTACTGCCCTTGTTTTCCCTTCAGAACTCAACGCGCACCCTGATTTGATGCATCAAGAGTTACAGGCCTTTAATGCGCGCAAACGTTCATTGATGCAATCTTTGCAGGCTCTTGACTCCTCCTTGGCTGCGGTCACGCGTGAACTGACCATCACTGAGCCCATGGTCCTCCAGGGTGTGATGTCTGAGGTTGAATTGTTGCGATTGAAGCGTCAGCAATCTGAATTGATGGGTCAACGCGCCGAAAGGCAAAACCGCTACTTGACCGATGCCAACAACGAACTCACACGCGTTGCTTCTGAACTGTCTCAAACCAAAGAAAATGCCTCTGCTCGTGAGGATGCTTTCCTTCGCACTTCCATTCGATCCCCCATGAAAGGGGTCGTCAAAAATGTACAAATCACCACCGTGGGTGGTGTGGTGCAAGCTGGTCAAGCCATTTTGGAAATAGTGCCCACCGAAGACGAGATGTTGGTTGAGGCCTATGTCAATCCTTCGGAAGTGGCCTTCTTGAAAGTGGGCCAAGCTGCTGTTGTCAAACTGACCGCCTATGACTTCAACAAGTATGGCGGACTTGATGGTGTGCTTGAACATTTGAGCCCCGACACCTTACGTGACGAAAAACAGAAAAAGCCTGGCAATGCCGTTGAATTGGAAGAGGGCTTGTACAGAATCATCGTCCGAGTCAAGGAATCTGCAAACGTTCGCAACGGTTTGAAGCTCATCCCATCGCCTGGTATGACAGCCTCTGTGGAAATTCGTACAGGCAGCAAAACTGTCCTCGAATATCTTTTCCGTCCACTTCAAAACGTTTCGCAAGCGTTGCGAGAGCGATAAACCTTTTACTACGAGTAGGAACAAGAATATGACCGATTACAACGCCAGTGTGGTTGATGTTGCACAAGTATCATCAACCAGCAAATCTTCGCTGAAAGTCAAAACAGCAACCCATGAAAACCGGTTTTTAAGCACTGCTGAAGCTGCACGGATGCTCGGTTTGTCCACAACCTTGGTGCAAACATTGGTTGACCAAGGTGATCTGAAAGGCTGGAAAACAAGAGGAGGCCATCGTCGAATTTCCATGGATTCGATCATTGATTATCAGTCCGCATCCAGGCATATCGTTGGCTCCAATCACAAACACTTGAGCAAACCCAAGGTCAGTGTCGTCATTGACACGCCTCACTTATACGAAGAAATTCGCCATAATTACTCATCTTGGAATTTGGGCATTGACGTTCATTTTTACGATTCAGTCACCGAGACTTTGTTGGAACTGACAAGTCACAAGCCTGACATGATCGTGGTAGAGATGTGTATGCCACGCGCACAACAAGAAAAAACTTTTCAAGCCCTTGAAAATTTCAACCAACGTGGCCACACACCTTTGTCCGTGGTGTTGATCACGGCCGAAAAAGCTTTGACGTCCATCATGCCTTCGGGGGCGAGTTCTTCAATACAGGTTATCTCGGGGCCCCTGTCCTCCGTCTGGCTTCATGCTTACCTGACGGGTGTCTTGGCGAGTTGTCGTTTTTGAATGATTTGGTGCGGCTGGCGGGGATCGAACCCACGACCCTTGGCTTCGGAGGCCAATACTCTATCCACTGAGCTACAGCCGCACATTTGGCAATCCTTCATTATCACACGCCTTCACCCTCACCTTTTGATTTTGCAAGATCTGTGAAGGGTGAAACGCTATAATCTCTGGTTGATTTCGATCAACACATTGGCCCCTTTGGCCATGCCCTTACTGAGGACCTCATGAGCGACAACAGCCACGATCAGCACGAAGCCCACACCGGACCGGTCAAAACCCCCAAGCAAATGCTCTTGTTGAGTTTGGCTTCTTTTGTCATTCCCGTTTTTATCATCATTGGCTTGGTTTATTACGTGACTTCGGCCAACAAGCCCGCAGCAGGCGCTGTAGATATCGAAAAAGCCACCGCCATGCGTATCCAGAAGGTGGGTGTTGTTGAAGTGCGCGATGCCAATCGTCCCCTTAAGTCTGGTCAGGAAGTTTACAAAGCACAATGCGCTGCCTGCCATGATGCGGGTGCTGCCGGCGCTCCCAAATTCTCTGATGTTGGCGCTTGGGGAAAACGCTTGGGCCAAGGCCTTGAAGGCCTTGTGAATTCAGCGCTCAAAGGAAAGGGTGCCATGGGTGCTCAAGGTGGCGGCGACTTCAATGACACCGAAATCGCGCGTGCCGTGGTTTACCTGACCAATTCTGCTGGCGGTAAGTTCGAAGAGCCCAAGGCGTCTGAAGCGGCCAAATGAAGGCTTTGAGCTGACCCTGAAAAACCGGTTGTTTCAGCCGGTTTTTTTTATGCGTGTTCTTGTGTCAATTTGTTCATTTGCGGGCTTGTGACGTATCCGTAAAGCTTTGGCAATTCGTTTGAGACACAGTTCGTCAATGTCCATAATCCCAAATCCAAAGCATTGGCCAAGCGACCTACGTCGAGGGTATGCACCAAGCCGAGGCCATTTGAAGTTGTCAGGTAGACACGCCCTGTCTCATCCAACAGGCAACTCTCAGCTTTGACCTCTGAGCCTGTCTGCGAGCGTACTTCAAAGTCGTCGCTCAATCGCCAGACGTGGGGAGTCGCTTCAAGCTCGACATACACCCGTTGTGGCCCATTTTGAAAATACCAGCACCCCTGAGTATCTGTTTCGTAGTTTCGGTGGATGAAATCAATCAGTTTCTCGTGTCGCAGCAGCGATCCTTTAGCGCCCTGAACGCCACTCTGAAAGTAACCCTGCGCCTGCGCTTTATCGTCCCGCATCCACCATTGCCCTCGGCTGTCCAAACCCAGCCATCCGTAGCAATCCGGCACGTTGGGCCATTTGTCCATGGCCTGCCGAACAATGTCATCCATGTCTTGGATCCTTTGGTTCAACAGGGTGACCTGCTGCTTTCAACAACCATGCACCTACCGCATCGGGCATGGCCCTGACATGTGCTGGCCAACTTCCTTGAGCAAAGCCCACATGTCCGCCGTCTAATGGTTGCCACAAGCAAACGCTGGACGATACATCACCTCGTCCTGGCAAACTGGAGGCAGGCACGAATGGATCGTTCAAGGCATTCAGCGCCAAGGCAGGCACTCGTATGTCGCGCATCAATGGTTTGGCCGATGCGCGCATCCAGTAATCCTCGGTGTCTTTGAAACCATGCAAGGGCGCTGTGAAAACATGGTCAAAGCTGTACAAGTCTTTGGCGGCCAACAAGGCTTCTTTGTCAAACAAGCCCGGGTGTTGCGCCCATTTGGCCATGGCTTTGGGTTTCATGCTGCGTAAAAACATGGGCGTGTAGATGTGCCTGTTCAGTCCCCGGCCAATGGCCAGACCGCTTTGCATCAAGTCCAAAGGCGAGCAAATCGAAGCCACTGCATCTGCTTGCTTGCAAGCACTCTGACCAAGTTCTGCGGCCCAACGCATCAAGGCATTGCCGCCCAAGGAAACCCCTGCAGCCACCAGTGTTTGCCCCCCTAGCGCTTGGTGCTCCCTGCGAAACCGCTGCAGTAACCAGTCAATTTCCGCATGATCACCTGAATGATAGGCACGCGGTGCACGGTTCAGTTCACCGCTGCAACCCCTGAAGTGAGGCAGTGCCAAACTGATGTCTTGCTCTGCTGCCCAATCTGCAAAGGCCTGTGAATAGTGGCTGCCCGACGAGCCCTCCAAACCATGAAACAGGACCAACAAGGGTCGGTCAGGTCGACAGGCGGCTTGCTTGTCGATGTCCAAAAAGTCACCGTCAGGGCTTGTCCAGCGCTCCCGAACTAAAGGCTTGAGTGGTCCACGATGCCTACGTGCGTACAGCGCAGACCATATGGTTTGAGCATGTCCACCTGGAAGCCAGGCGGGAGCTTGGTAATCCATGCAGCTTTCAGTGCAACACCGCGGGTCTGGCACCCACATCCGCTGCATCTTTCGGTGTACCCGGGCTCGCATGATGCGCCACCATGCGCCAGCCTTGTGGTGTCTTGTGGTAAACGTTGGTGGCAATCACGTAAGCTTGCCTGGCCCCTTGTGGCGTGATGACTTCTACCCGCTCAACCAGGTGGTGTACTGAACTGGCCAAAGACTGCACTTTGTGCACTCGCTCCGGAAAGGCTTGCACACTGCCATTGTGAAACATGCCCTCAAAAGTGGCCCGAATGGCACCAGCGCCGATCATGCGCCCGCCGCCCGGGTGTACACAAACGATGTCGTCCTCTTCCGCCCAGCAAGCCATGAGTTGTTCGATGTCGGCGTTGTGAAGCGCTTCGTAAAAGGCCTGCTCGATGTCATCGGGCGTACCGCCGACCACGGCCGCCTGCAATTTGGCGCGTTTCATGGGTTTGTTTTGTTCGAAGATTTCATCACAACATTTTGCCTTGTTTGCCGGTCCTGGGCGTGTGTGTTGTCAGACCTTCTTGTTTGCAACCCTGCAGTCAACAAAAAAACCCGGCCACACTGAAATGGTCCGGGTTATTTGACAGTGCCTTGACACCAAGGCCAATCCCTTGATGGCAAAAAAATTATTTTTTGCGGTATTTACGCAAGGCAGACAACTGGGCCGCAAGCACAGCCAATTCAGACTGGGCCACGGCCAAGTCGAGTTCGCTGTTTGCGTTTCGCAAGGCTTCTTCGGCCAACTGCTTGGCCGCGTTGGCTTTTTCTTCGTCAAGGTCTTTGCCTCGAATCGCTGTGTCCGACATGACGGTCACGCAATCGGGCTGCACTTCTAAAATGCCACCTGCTACGAAAACAAATTCTTCGCTGCCGTCAGCCTTCTCGATGCGAACCGACCCTGCCTTGATGCGGGTGATCAGCGGTGTGTGGCGTGGGTAAATGCCCAATTCGCCAGACTCACCGGGCAAGGCCACGAAGCGGGCTTCACCCGACCAAATGGACTCTTCGGCGCTGACCACATCAACGTGGATGGTGTTCATGTTTACTCCTTAAAAAGGTGCTTGGATGCAGGCTTCGGGGGGGAATGCCGCCCCGAGGCGCAACATTAAGCGGCCTTTTTGGCCTTCTCGAAAGCTTCGTCGATGGTGCCAACCATGTAGAAAGCCTGCTCTGGCAGGTGATCGCACTCTCCAGCCACGATCATCTTGAAACCGCGGATGGTTTCAGCCAAGGTGACGTACTTGCCAGGAGATCCTGTGAACACTTCAGCAACGTGGAAAGGCTGCGACAGGAAACGCTGGATCTTGCGAGCACGGGCCACGGCCAACTTGTCTTCAGGCGCCAAGTCGTCCATACCCATGATGGCGATGATGTCGCGCAGTTCACGGTAACGCTGCAATGTGCCTTGAACAGCGCGAGCTGTTTCGTAGTGGTCTTGGCCCACCACCAACGGATCCAGCTGACGGCTGGTGGAGTCCAGTGGATCGACCGCAGGGTAGATACCCAAGGAGGCGATGTCACGAGACAACACGACGGTGGAGTCCAAGTGAGCGAAGGTGGTCGCTGGCGATGGGTCGGTCAAGTCATCGGCTGGCACGTAAACGGCCTGGATGGAGGTGATCGAACCCACTTTGGTGGAGGTAATACGCTCTTGCAGGCGGCCCATTTCTTCGGCCAGAGTAGGCTGATAACCCACAGCTGAAGGCATACGGCCCAACAAAGCGGACACTTCGGTACCGGCCAAGGTGTAGCGGTAGATGTTGTCCACGAAGAACAACACATCTTTGCCTTCGTCACGGAAAGATTCCGCGATGGTCAGACCGGTCAAGGCGACGCGCAGACGGTTGCCTGGTGGCTCGTTCATCTGACCGTACACCATGGCCACTTTGGACTCAGGCAGGTTCTCGAGGTTCACGACGCCGGAGTCGGCCATCTCGTGGTAGAAGTCGTTGCCTTCACGGGTACGCTCACCCACACCCGCGAACACGGACAAGCCGCTGTGCGCCTTGGCGATGTTGTTGATGAGTTCCATCATGTTCACGGTCTTGCCCACACCGGCACCACCGAACAAGCCCACCTTACCGCCTTTGGCGAACGGGCAAACCAAGTCGATCACCTTGATGCCGGTTTCCAGCAGTTCTTGTGATGGGCTCAGCTCGTCGTAAGCAGGGGCTTTGCGGTGGATCGAAGAAGTCAATTCCTGGCTGACAGGACCACGTTCGTCGATGGGCGCGCCCAACACGTCCATGATGCGGCCCAGTGTGGCTTTGCCCACGGGCACGGTGATCGCCTTGCCGGTGTTGGACACCATCAAGCCACGACGCAGGCCGTCGGAAGAACCGAGCGCGATGGTGCGCACGATGCCGTCGCCGAGTTGCTGCTGCACTTCCAGGGTCAGCGCAGAGCCTTCCATTTTGAGTGCGTCATAAACTTTGGGCATCTGGTTGCGTGGAAACTCCACGTCGACCACAGCGCCAATACACTGAACAATTTTTCCTTGGGCTTGCATTTTTCGCTCCAAATAATTTGAATTTGCAGAACTGGGAATCAACCGCTGATCGCGGCTGCGCCAGAGACGATTTCCGACAGTTCTTTGGTGATGGCGGCTTGACGGGTCTTGTTGTAGACGAGCTTGAGCTCGCTTATCACGTTGCCGGCGTTGTCGGTCGCTGCCTTCATGGCCACCATCCGAGCGGCATGCTCTGAGGCCATGTTTTCAGCCACAGCCTGATAGGCCAAGGCTTCCGCATAACGGACCAAGAGGTCGTCAATCACCGACTGGGCATCGGGCTCGTAGATGTAATCCCAAGCATGCGTGTGACCCGCTGCTTTGGTTTCTGCTTGCATGTCGGAAGCTGACAGAGGCAGCAACATGTCGATGGTGGGCACTTGTGCCATGGTGCTGACAAACTTGTTGTAACACAGGTACACAGCACTCACTTCGCCCGCAGCGTAGGCATCGAGCAGCACCTTGACGGGGCCAATCAACTTGTCGAGGTGCGGCTTGTCACCCAACTGCGTCACATGCGCCACCACCTTGGCATTGACCCGGTTCAGGAAACCGAGGCCTTTGCCGCCAATGGCCACTGCCTTGGGCGTTTTGCCTTGGGCTTGTGTTTCACGCAGTTGAGCAGTCACCGCGCGCAACAGGTTGGTGTTCAAGCCACCGCACAAACCCTTGTCTGTGGTGACCACAATGAAGCCCACCGACTTGCCGTCGTTGCGCTGCATGAAGGGGTGCAAATACTCAGGGTTAGCCTGACCGAGATGGCTCGCAATGGTGCGAATCTTCTCGCTGTAAGGCCGGGCCGTGCGCATACGCTCCTGCGCTTTGCGCATTTTGGAGACGGAAATCATCTCCATGGCCTTGGTGATCTTCTTGGTGTTTTCCACCGATTTGATCTTGGTGCGTAGTTCCTTGCCCGATGCCATCAGAGGCTCCTTTTGATCAGGTAGAAATTAAGCAAAGCTTTTCTTGAAAGCGGCCACAGCGGAGTTCAATTCGGCTTCTGCCTCTTTGTCCAGCGCTTTGGAGCTTTCGATCTTGGCCAACAATGCGGCGCACGAGTCTTTCAGGTAAGCGTGCAAACCGTGCTCGAAAGCCAAGACTTTCTTGACATCGATGTCGTCCATGTAGCCCTTGTTCACCGCAAACAAGCTGGCACCCATCAAGCTGATCGACAGAGGGCTGTATTGGGCTTGCTTGAGCAACTCGGTCACGCGGGCACCGCGGTCCAGCTGCTTGCGTGTGGACTCGTCCAGATCGGAAGCGAACTGCGCGAACGCAGCCAATTCACGGTACTGCGCCAAGTCGGTACGGATACCGCCGGATTGGCCTTTGATGATCTTGGTTTGAGCGGAGCTACCGACGCGAGACACCGAGATACCGGCGTTGATCGCAGGGCGGATACCGGCGTTGAACAGGCTGGTTTCCAAGAAGATCTGACCGTCGGTGATCGAAATCACGTTGGTGGGCACGAAGGCGGACACGTCACCAGCTTGGGTTTCAATGATGGGCAAAGCCGTCAAAGAACCTGTCTTGCCAGTCACAGCGCCTTTGGTGAAGGCTTCGACGTAGTCGGCGTTCACGCGGGCTGCACGCTCGAGCAGACGGCTGTGGAGATAGAACACGTCGCCAGGGTAAGCTTCGCGGCCTGGTGGGCGGCGCAGCAACAGCGACACTTGACGGTAAGCCACGGCTTGCTTGGACAGATCGTCATAAACGATCAAAGCGTCTTCGCCGCGGTCACGGAAGTATTCACCCATGGTGCAGCCGGAGTAGGCCGACACGTACTGCATCGCAGCAGATTCGGAGGCGGAAGCGGCCACGACGATGGTGTATTCCATCGCGCCAGCTTGTTCCAAAGCACGCACCACGTTTTTGATCGACGAGGCTTTTTGGCCAATCGCGACGTAAACGCAGGTCATGTTCTGACCCTTTTGGTTGATGATGGCGTCGATCGCGACGGCAGTTTTGCCGGTCTGACGGTCGCCAATGATCAATTCGCGCTGGCCACGGCCCACAGGCACCATGGAGTCGATCGACTTCAGGCCGGTTTGCATCGGCTGGTCAACCGATTTACGTGCGATCACGCCAGGGGCGACTTTCTCGATCACGTCGGTCATTTTGGCGTTGATGGGGCCTTTGCCGTCAATCGGCTGACCCAGTGCGTTGACCACGCGGCCAATCAGTTCGGGGCCGACAGGCACTTCCAAAATGCGGCCCGTGCACTTGACCGTGTCGCCTTCAGAGATGTGCTCGTACTCACCCAAGATCACGGCGCCGACCGAGTCACGCTCGAGGTTCAGGGCCAGACCGTAAGTGGCAGCGCCTTCAGCAGTCGCTGGGAATTCGAGCATTTCGCCCTGCATCACGTCCGACAAACCGTGGACACGAACGATACCGTCGGTCACAGACACCACGGTGCCTTGGTTGCGGATATCGGCGCTGGCGGACAGCCCTTCGATGCGGCTCTTGATCAGTTCAGAAATTTCTGCGGGATTGAGTTGCATGACTCTTTCCTTCTTTCTTTAAATTTGTCCGGTCTCGCCCGCTTAAGCGGTGAGGGCCGATTTCATTTGTTCCAGTCGGGCCTTGACAGAGGTATCGAGCACCTCGTCGCCCACCACCACACGGATGCCACCGATCAGGGCGGCATCGAGCTCGACGCTCAAATTGAGCTTGCGCGCAAAGCGTTTTTCGAGCGTGGACGACAAGTCGGCCAAGGCCGAGGCGTCGATGGGGAATGCGCTGTAGACCACCGCGTCAGCGGTGCCACCTTGTGCATTCATGAGGGCCCGGTACTGCTGTGCAACCACAGGCAGCGCACTGAGACGGCGGTTTTCGATCACCAGGCGCAGGAAGTTCTTGCCAGCCTCGGGCAGTGCTGTGCGCACCACGCCAGAGATCAGCTCGAATGCCTGCTCGTCGGACACTTTGGGGCTGTCGATGAACTGCTGCAATTGCGCATTCTCGGCAACAACAGCGAGTTCATCCAGCCAAGCGGCCGTGCCAGCAAGATCGGATGCCTGCGCCTTGAACAGCGCTTCGGCATAAGGGCGGGCGATGGTAGCAAGTTCTGCCATGGTCTTCTCTGGCTGGAGCTTCTTACAGCTCGGTCTTGAGGCGGCTCAGCAGATCAGCGTGGACACCGGCATTGACTTCCTTGCGGAGGATCTGCTCGGCGCCTTTGACGGCCAGGGCTGCGACCTGCTCACGCAGAGCTTCGCGGGCCTTGACTGTTTGCTGCTCGGCTTCGGCCTTGGCAGCTGCGATGATCTTGTTGCCTTCTTCGATGGCTCGCGCTTTGGCTTCGTCAACGATGCCATTTGCACGGCGCTCAGCGTCAGCCAAGCGCGAAGCCGTCTCGTTGCGCGATTTGGCCAACTCGGACTCGACACGCGCATTGGCGCTGGAGAGTTCGGCTTTGGCTTTGTCGGCGGCAGCGAGGCCGTCAGCGATTTTCTGTGCCCGTTCGTCGAGCGCTTTTGTGATCGGGGGCCACACGAATTTCATCGTGAACCACACCAGAATCGCAAAAACGATCATCTGAATGAACAGAGTAGCGTTAATGTTCACGGTTCAGTCCTTCTTCTTGCGTGAAGAGGTACGTGGATTACTTCAGAACGAAGGGGTTGGCGAAGGCGAACAACAGAGCGATAGCCACACCGATCAGGAATGCAGTGTCGATCAGACCAGCCAAGATGAACATCTTGGTTTGGAGTTCGTTCATCAACTCAGGTTGGCGAGCCGAAGACTCGAGGAATTTACCGCCCATCAAAGCGATACCGATGGAGGCGCCGATAGCGCCCAGACCAACGATCAAACCACATGCCAATGCCACCAGGCCGAGAATGTTTTCCATGAGAAGCTCCTAAAAGTGAGTGGAAAAAGAAACGAGAAACGAGGGAAAAAGAGTCATCAATGTGCGTCGTGCGCTTGACCTGTGTAGATCAGCGTCAACATCATAAAGATGAAGGCTTGCAAGGTGATGACCAGGATGTGGAACAGGGTCCACACGGTACCGGCAATGACATGACCAATGGCCAGGCCCACACCGGTTGCAGACAATGCCCAGCCGCCACCCATGAGGGCAATCAACATGAACACCAACTCACCCGCAAACATGTTGCCAAACAGTCGCATGCCATGCGAGACCGTCTTGGCCAAATATTCAATCATCTGCATCAGGAAGTTCACTGGCCACAGGGCCCAGTGGTCACCAAACGGCGCAGCAATCAGTTCATGCGCCCAGCCGCCCAAGCCTTTGATCTTGATGTTGTAGACCAAGCAGATGAACAGCACAGAGCAAGACAAGCCCAATGTGGTGGACAAGTCGGCCGTAGGCACCACGCGCATGTAATCCTTGAAGCCCAAAGCCGGACCCGCAGCATGCCAGGCAGCCGGAATCAGATCCACGGGCAGCATGTCCATGGCGTTCATCAGGAAAATCCAGACGAAAACGGTCAAGGCCAAAGGGGAAATGAGTTTGCGGCTTTTGGCGTTGTGGATCACGCCCTTGGCCTGGTTTTCGACCATTTCGGACAAGATCTCAACAGCCGCCTGGAAGCGACCAGGGACACCGGAAGTCGCTTTGCGAGCAGCAGCCCACAAAACGATGCAGCCAATCACACCCAAAACCAAGGAGAAAAAGACCGAGTCGAGGTTGAACAGACTGAAGTCCACGATGCTCGTTTGCTTGACGCCTTCAAATGAAAAGTTCATTTGCAGGTGTTGCAAGTGATGCTGGATGTACTCTCCAGCCGTTGGGGCGTGCGCGCCAGCGTTTTCAGCAGCCATAAATCACCAATCAGTTCAAAAAAGGGTCGGCTTCGATTTCCGTTGCATCCAGCCCAGCGCCATGGCCAGCCAATACACCTTCATCGTCACCACAAAACCGGCCACCAAGGCAAGCCAGCTCAGTTCAGAAATCACTTTGGGCGCCACCAAAAGCAACGCCACGGTCAAGACAATCTTGACCAACTCCCACACCATCAGGCCCATCAAAGCCGAGCCCGGCTGAGTGCGTCGCATTTGTCGGCTCAAGGCCCGCACAAACACCACGGCAGGAA